>NZ_NPKS01000055.1:0-26472 GCF_008329595.1 Methylobacterium sp. P1-11 | reverse complement strand
CGAACAGCACGTGGTCGAGCGCCTGCCCGGTCTTCTTCGCCGCCTCGATGAAGACCTGCATGTTCGCCCGCGCCGCCCGCTGACCGATGAACTCGGCCAAGCTCAACGGGCGGATCGTCTGATCCGCCTCCGCGGCGGTCATCCCCGCGCCCGGGGCCGGCCCCGGCCGGATCGTCTTGATCGGCGCCGCCATTCAGGCCGCCCTGGCGCGACCCGACGCCGGCTCGAAGGGCTGCACCAGGACCCGCCGGCCCGAGAGGTCGTGCACGCTGACCCGCCACTCGGCCCAGTCGGTGCGGTTGGCCAGCGATTGCCGCACGTCGGAGGCGACCTTCCGCGCCCGGTCGACGAGGCGTGCCGTCGCGCGGACCTCGGTGCCGCGCGCGTCGAACACGCATTCGAGGCCGTTGGTGCAGTGGAACCGGTACTTGGCCATCCCTCGCTCCTCCTCGTCCGCCCCGTGCGGCGCTCACCCTGTGTTCACTATATGTTCTCATATCGGCAGGATCCAGCCCCGGCGAAGCGTCGCAGGCGTCTTCGGCGCGGCCTGCGTGCCGGACTTCCGGCTGCGGCCGATGGGATCGGCCCGGAACACCGCGCGCCCCGCAGGCTTACCGGCCGAGACGCTTCGCCGCCGGACCGGGATCCCACCATGCGCGCCACGCTCCTCGCCTTGCTGCTGGCCATCGGCCTGGGCACGCCCGGCCGCGCCGCCGAGGCGCCGGCCGGATCCGACGCCCTCAAGCCGATGGTGGAATCGGACAGCCTCGTCTTCAACGGCATCACCCGGTCCGCGGACGGCCGGCTGTTCTCGCCGTTCCAGCGGCAGAGCAAGGACGAAGGCATCGAGCTCGGCGAGTGGCGGGACGGTAAGGCGGTCCCGTTCCCCGATGCGGCCTGGAACGCCTGGAAGACGGGCGACGACCCGGCCAAGGCCTTCGTGGCGGTCAACGCCATCCGGATCGGCCCGGACGGCGACCTCTGGGTGGTCGACAAGGGCGCGCCCGGCATGGGCGCGGCGCCGCTGCCGGGCGGCCCGAAGCTCGTGCAGATCGACCTCGCCACGAACGCCGTGCGCAGGGTCTACCCGCTGCAGGCGGCGACCACCGACAAGAGCTTCATCGACGATTTCCGCTTCAACGGCGGCCACATCTACCTGACGGATGCCGGCCAGCCCGGGCTGATCGTCCTCGACCGCGAGACCGGCGGCCT
Source organism: Methylobacterium sp. P1-11 (assembly GCF_008329595.1). Classification (NCBI taxonomy): domain Bacteria; kingdom Pseudomonadati; phylum Pseudomonadota; class Alphaproteobacteria; order Hyphomicrobiales; family Methylobacteriaceae; genus Methylobacterium; species Methylobacterium sp. P1-11. Next base: position 25,260 of record NZ_NPKS01000055.1, on the reverse strand, counting down.
GCGGCGGGTGCTCGACGGCCATTGGTCGACGATCGCGCAGCGCCCGCTCACCGGCCAGGGCCGGGTGCTCCGGGACGATACGGACAAGCTGCTCTTCATCCACGCCGACCAGCTGGAAGTCTCGCCGGACGGCAAGACCTTCTACTACCAGGCCTGTACCGGGCCGCTCTACAGCATCGAGACCCGGTATCTCGACGATGCGACCGCGAGCGACGCCGAGCGCGCCAAGCACGTGAAGCTCCACGCCGCCACCGTGGCGACCGGCGGCACCGCCATCGACGCGGCGGGCACGATCTACGCGAGCGACACGGACGGCCTGCGGATCCTCAAGATGGCGCCGGACGGGACGATGAGCACGCTGGTGCAGGATCCGCGGCTCGTCTGGGTCGACGCGATGTGGATCGACGAGGAGGGCGGCCTGTGGATCCCGGCAGCGCAGATGAACCGCACGCCGGCGATGAACGGCGGCGCGGCCTCGGCCGTGAAATTTCCGACGACGGTCTACCGGATGCAGATCGACGCCAAGCCGCTGCGCAACTGAACCTGATTTGCAGCACCCGACGCGCCGGATGGCGAACCCGGGTCCCGGTTTCGTCGTTTGACCGGAGGGGGTGCCGGGCCCGTGACCCGGCGCAATGATGGGATGAGCGGTCTTATGCGCAGGATGCAGTCGTCGCGGCAGGCTGCTGCCTTCTTGGCTGCCGGCCTGATCATGGCGTTCGCCACGCCGACGCGGGCCGATGCCGCCCTCGTCATCCGGGAGACCCGGCTGCACACGCCGCCGGATTCCCACGAGCCGCAGAGGGCGATGGTCAACCTGCGCAACACCGGTCCGGATCTCGCGACGAACGTGACCATCCTCTGCACCTTCACCGGGGCCGGCGGAGCGGTGCTCGACACGCAGCAGGCCTCCGTGCCGGAAGTCGTGAGCCTCGCCGACGTGCAGGCCGAGACGATCTACTACGGCTGGCCCCGCGCCAGCAGCGCCACCTGCCGCCTCACCGAGCCCCACTGAGCCGTCCGAGCGGCTCGGCCGAGGCAGCCTTGGCGGTTTCAGCGCGTTATGCTGCGCCCGCGGTGGCGCCCGGGGGCCGTTTCCGGCAGAAGGCGCCCACGACCCGCCGCTCTCGCAACACCTGTTCCGTGCCCGAATCGTCCGCCTCCGCAGCCCCGATCGCGACCAGCCGTGCCCGTCCCGCGCCGACCGGCCCCCGCGCGTCCGAGCGGCAGGCGGCCGATCCGGTCGCGACGCCCGGAACCTGAGCGTGGACGAGAGCGGGACCGATGCGCTCCTGCGGCGCGCCAGCGCGCTGGAGGCGGAAGCCGCCGGCCTCCGCGCGCAAGCGGTGGCCGGCGGTGGCGGGCCCGCGCAGGCAATCCCCGACGGTGCCCCCCGGTTCGCCGCCCTCACCACTGACTGCGACGGGCGCATCACCGCCTGGAATGCCGGCGCCGAGGACATCCTCGGCTGGACGGCGGAAGCGATATGCGGCCACCCCTTCTCGGCGCTGTTCACGCCCGAGGACCGGGCGGCAGGCCGCCCCGAGGCCGCTTTGCGCGCAGCTCTGGACCAGGGCAGCGTCGAGGACGAAATCTGGCACCTGCGCGCCGACGGCGAGTGCCTGCGCGTGTCCGGCGCGCTGACGCCGCTGCGCGACCGGTCCGGTGCCCATGTCGGCTACGTGAAGGTGCTCCGGGACCGCTCGGAGCTGCACAGCGCCGGTCTGGCGCTTCGGGAGGCCCAGGCGCATCTGCTGCGGGCGCAGGAGGCCGGCGGGATCGGCCTGTTCACCGTGGGGGTCCAGGACGGGATCCTGCACCCGACCCCGCAATTCTGCCGGCTCTATGGCCTGCCGGAGCGCGACACCTACCCGGCCGAAACGGTCGAGGCGCTGATCCTGCCGGAGGACCAGCCCCTCGTCTCGACGACGGTCAGCCGGCGCCGTGGCGACGCCCCGCGCGACGTCGCCTACCGGATCCGGCGACCGGATACCGGCGAGATCCGCTGGATCGCGCGACAGGGGGAAATCGAGCGCGACGCCGACGGGCGACCGGTGCGGTTCTCCGGAGTGGCGCGCGACATCACGGAGCAGAGGCAGGCCCGCGACGCCCTGCGCGCCGGCGAGGCGCGCTACCGGACGCTGTTCGAGGCCATCGACGAAGGCTTCTGCATCATCGAGTTCTTCGACGGGCCGCACGGCCCCCTGAGCGACTACGTCCATGTCGAGGCCAATCCGGGCTACGAGCGCCACACCGGCATCTCTCGGATCGTCGGACGGACGCTGCGCGACCTCGTCCCGGCCGAGGACGCCGAGGCCTGGCTCGACCTGTACGGCGGCGTGCTCCGCACCGGCATCCCGATCCGGTTCGAGCGCTTCTTCGCCCAGGCCAACCGCTTCATCGACGTCTCGGCCGCCCGAATCGAGCCGGCGAGCCGGCGCCAGGTTTCGGTGCTGTTCCGGGACGTCACCGCGCGCCGGGCGGCGGAGGATGCGCTGCGGGCCAGCGAGGCCCTCGCCCGGACGAACGTCGAGCGCGTGCAGCTTGCTCTTGCGGCCGGCGCGATCATCGGTACCTGGCTCTGGGACCTGCCGCGCGACCGCTTCACCGTGGATGAGGCTTTCGCCCGCAGCTTCGGCCTCGATCCGGCCCTGGGACGCGAGGGGCTGAGCCTGACCCAGGTGGTGGAGACCGTGCACCCCGACGATCAGGCGGGTCTCGCCGAAGCCATCAGGGCTGCGATCGCCCGCGGCGGCGCCTACGCGCACCAGTACCGAGTCCGGCGCGCCGACGGGCACTATTACTGGCTGGAGGCCAATGGCCGCGTCGACCATGGGCCGGACGGCACGCCCCTGAGCTTTCCCGGCGTCCTGATCGACGTGGATGAGCGCCGTGCCGTCGAGGCGGAGCGGGACCGCGTCACCGCGATGCTGCGCAGCCTCAACGAGACCCTGGAGCACCGCGTCGCCGAACGCACGGCCGAGCTGATGCGGACCGAGGAGGCCCTGCGCCAATCGCAGAAGATGGAGGCAGTCGGCCAGCTGACCGGCGGCCTCGCCCACGACTTCAACAACATGCTGGCCGGCATCGTCGGCTCGCTGGAGCTGATGCAGACCCGAATGATGCAGGGCCGGGTCGGGGACCTCGAGCGCTACATCAGCGCGGCGCAGGGGGCGGCCAAGCGCGCCGCCGCCCTGACCCACCGCCTGCTGGCCTTCTCGCGCCGCCAGACCCTCGATCCGAAGCCGACGGACGTGAACCGCTTGGTCGAGGGCATGATGGAACTTGTGCGCCGTACGGTCGGCCCCGCGGTGGGGATCGAATCCGTAGGGGCCGGCGGCCTGTGGCCCACGCTCGTGGACCCGAGCCAGCTCGAGAACGCGCTGCTCAACCTGTGCATCAACGCCCGGGACGCGATGCCGAAGGGCGGCCGCATCGTCATCGAGACCGCCAACCGCTGGCTCGACCACCGGGCCGCTCAGGAGCGCGAACTGGAGCCGGGGCAGTACGTGACGCTCTGTGTCTCGGACAACGGCACCGGCATGACACCCGACGTGGCCGCCAAAGCGTTCGATCCGTTCTTCACCACCAAGCCGATCGGCGAGGGGACCGGCCTCGGCCTGTCGATGATCTACGGCTTCGCCAAGCAGTCCGGCGGGCAGGTCCGGATCTACTCGGAAGTCGGCCAGGGCACGATGGTCTGCCTGTACCTGCCCCGCCATATCGGTGAGGCGGAGGCGGAGGTGAGCCTGCCCGACCTCGCCCACGCGCCCCGCGCGGAACAGGGCGAGACGGTCCTGGTGGTGGATGACGAGCCCACCGTGCGGATGCTGGTGACCGAGGTGCTCGAAGATCTCGGCTACGCGGCGATCGAGGCGGCGGACGGCGCCTCGGGCCTGAAGGTGCTCCAGTCGGACGTGCGCCTCGACATGCTGATCACCGATGTCGGTCTGCCCGGCGGCATGAACGGCCGCCAGATGGCCGATGCCGGCCGCCAGCATCGCCCGGACCTGAAGGTCCTCTTCATCACCGGCTATGCCGAGAATGCCGCGCTCAACCACGGCCATCTCGGCCCCGGCATGCAGGTGATGACGAAGCCCTTCGCCCTGGAGGCGCTCGCGACCCGCATCCGCGGCATCATCGGGGGTGAGGGGTGAGATCCGGGCCCGGCTGACGGGCGATCCCGTCGGAACGGGCGGGCGGGGGCGGGCGTCAATGCCATACCGGGCCGACGCGCATGAGGGCCCCGCCATAGAGAGACCCACTCGGGGCGCGGAAGCCGGTGGTGCGCGTCAGGGCCACGGGCTGGCCGGAATTTCCTTAGCGAACCCGTAAGCGAGACCTCGCAGGTCCTGGATGGCGCCGGGTCGGCGACGGCTCCCCCTTCGCGGGGCCCGCGGTGGGAATCGATGCGTCGGCGGGGGACTTGCGGCTCTGCGCGTAATGCCGGCGCCCGCCCACCGGGCTGGCCTTCATGGGAGTACGGCCCCGATGCCGGGACCTTCGTGGTCGACAACACCGCCGGCACGGTGTTCGGCCTCGCCCCGACACGCCGCAGCCCACTGCCGACCTAGCGGGCCGCGCGCTCCGCGAGGGCCGTCCCGGCTTCGAGATGGCGTTCCCGGATCACCCTGCACATGCCGGAGTGGCTGCTCACACGAGGCTGACGCAACCGTTCATGGGCCCTAGCCTGTCGCACAGCGTGTCCGTCCTTGCGAGCGCAGCGAAGCAATGCAGTCGGTGCCATGCTTGCCGAGGTTGCGCGACCCTGGATTGCATCACTGCTCCGGCAAAGACGGGTGTGTCTCCGTGCCCTTCACCGGTAGGCCAGGGTGGATCTTCAGGAGACGGGGCGCCGGATCATCCGGCGCCCCGTCCAAGATCAGTCGATCACCTCGACGATGCGGTGACCGCGGTCGACCAGGACCGGCTGGTCGTTCACGATGGTGTAGCGGTAGCCCGGCCGCACCCGGTACTCGGTGGGCACGTCGTAATAGGTGACGCTGTCTTCCGGTAGCACGGTCCCGACCCGGACCGGGCCGCCCCAGCTGTACGAGCGAGCACCGCGCTCGCTGACGTAGCTGCGGAAGCGCGGGCGGTCGTCGACGCCCAGGATGCCGCCCACAGTGCCGGTGGCCGCGCCGACCGCACCGCCGACGATGCCGCCGACCGGGCCCGCCGCGGCCGATCCGGCCTCGGCCCCCTCGGCCGCGCCGCGCAGGGTTCCCTGAGCCTGGGCGGCCATCGGAAGGGCGAGAAGGCCTGCGGTCGCCAGCGACAGAAGAAGCTTGTTCGTCATTGGGAAATCTCCGAAGTCGCCAGATCGTTTCAGGCTGCGGCTACTCAGTTGCAGCCTTCCTTATGGACGGTCTTAGAGTTGCCCATGCCGTCCTCCTTGTGGACGGTCTTGGAGCCGCAATCGACGCTGCCAGTCGTGACCTCGCGGCGCTCGACCACGCCCTCACGGTGATCGACGGCGACGCTCGGACCGCTGTCGCGACGGATGACCGTGGTGTCCTCGGCGCTGGCCGCGCCGCACAGGGCAGCAAACAGGGCGCCCGAGAGAATGATGTTCCGCATCAGTAACCTCCTGATTTCAATCAATCAGGGGCAGTAACGGGGATCGCGGAAGAACGGTTCCGCGGCGCTCGACCTGATACACCGCGGAAACGACCGCGATGAGATGCGGTATTGGTTGCGAACAATCGATCGCAGCCGGATCGCTCAGCTTCAGCGGATCGTTCAACCGCTTCAGCCCGCATGTGGCGGAACCCGTCGCCACCAATCATGTGCCCGCTCGTACTGGTGGGCCGCGCGCAGTATCACGGCCTCGGCGAAGGGCCGGGCGGCGATCTGAAGGCTGATCGGTAGGCTGCGCCGGTCGAAGCCGCAGGGCAGCGCGATGGTGGGCAGGCCCGTGAGATTGAACGGATAGGTCAGGCGCCAGGAGGCCGCCAGCACGCTCTCCGCGCGGCCGGCGATCGACACCGTGGTCTCGTCCGTTCGCCAGGCGGTCAAGGGCGAGGCCGGGCCGATGATCACGTCGGCCTCCGCCAGGATGGCGGCCATCTCGTCCATGATCAGGGCCCGCACCTGCTCGGCGCGCAGATAGTCCGGCCCGGTGACGAGTCGGCCCATCTCTACGAGGTCGCGGACATCGGCGGCGAAGCCCGCCACGTGGCCCTGGGTGAGGCCGCGGTCGTGATAGGCAGTCGAGGAGGCGAGTTCGATGGCGTAGATGGCACCGAGCCCGTGGCGCAGGGACGGCACCGCGACATCGCGGATCGTGCAGCCCTGCGCGGCGAAGAAGCGGAGCGCTCCCTCGACGGCGGCAGCGACGTCGTCGTCGACCGCGTCGAAGAAGTGATTGCGGATCACCGCGACGCGCAAACCCCGGATCGGCCGGTCCAGCCCGGCCGTATAATCGTCGACCGGAGCCGCGCTGGACGCCGGGTCGCCGGCATCCGGGCCGGCCAGGACCTGCAGCATCAGGGCGGCGTCGGCCACCGTCAGGGTCAGCGGCCCGGCATGGTCGAGCGACCAGGAATGCGGCACGATTCCCGAGCGCCCGACCCGGCCATAGGTCGGCTTGAGGCCGACCACGCCGCACAGGGCGGCCGGTATGCGGATCGAGCCGCCGGTATCCGAGCCAAGGGCGGCGGGGCAGAGCCGGGCCGCGACCGCGGCACCCGAGCCGCCGCTGGACCCGCCGGGCACCCGGGCGAGGTCCCAGGGATTGCGCGTCGGCGGCGTGACCATGCCCCAGGCGAATTCATGCATGCGCAGCTTGCCGAGGATCACCGCGCCGGCCTCGCGCAGACGCGCCACGGCGTGGCTGTCCTCCATCGGGAAGGTCAGGGCCTCCACCGCGGTGCCGGCCCGGGTCGGAAGGTCGGCCGTGGTGTAATTGTCCTTGATGGCGATCGGGATACCGTGCAGCGGGCCGCGGGGTCCGGTCCTGGCGATCTCGGCGTCGGCCGCCCGCGCGGCGTCGAGTGCCCCGGGCGACAGGTGGACGACGCTGTTCAAAGCGCCGTCGAGGCGCGCGATCCGGTCCAGCGAGGCACCGACGAGGTCGGTGCTCGACAGCGCCCGTGTCGCGATCCGCCGCGCGAGTTCCGTGATCGGCAGCTGCCACAGGGCGTCAGTCATGGGGCACCCGGCGGTAGGGCAAGGTCGGATCGAAGACGATCGGCGGATGGATGTCCGCGAGGTCGAGATCGCGGAGCCGCGCGATCTCGGTGAGCACCGGCGCGAACCGGGCCAGCAGATGCGCGGTCCGCCCGGGCTCCTGGCGGAGGCCGATGACGTCGCTCAGGAGGTCGGGCGCTCCGACGGGCCCGCCATCGAGTGACCCGCCCGGCCGCTCGGCGGGCGCCTTGAGGAGCATCGCCACGATGTCGTCCGGCAGGGCGCCGGCCGGGCCGCCCTTCCGGGGCATGCCGGCCACGAAGGGCACGAGCTGCCGGCGGGCGATTGCGAGGACGCGGCGCAGCTCTGCGACAGGTTCCGCGTGCTCGTCGACGCGCAGATCGAGGAACGGGTAATCCTCGCTGGCGACGATCTTGAGTGCCGCCGATTGCTTGCCGCGCCGGTCACCGCCGGCGGCATCGCCGGCCTCCAGGGTCCGCATGAGCCGCTCGTCGAGGTCGCGGGCGGCGCTTCCTTCGAAGGCCTGCGCCATGGCGTCGATCACGTCGGGCCGGGCGAGCATGTTGCCCTGGACGGCATAGCCGGCCCCGGTGCGGTGGCCGGCCGCCCGCGTGCAGCCGGTGCCGGTCCAGGCCGCGCCGGTCCCGCGCGCGTCGACGAGGCCGAGCTGGCGCAGGTCAGGCCGGTCGTCGGTGGCGAGCGCCGCCGCCAGCGCGGCCTCGGGATCCTGCCCGCTGGCCAGCCCGTCGAGGATACGGGCGGCGAGGTAGGGGTTCACCCACGACTGGGTGGTGACGGCCCCGATCCCGACCCGAATATATGGGCAGAGCCCGCCTACCGCCGGGACGGCGCTCGCCACCGCCACGCCGAGCTGCCCGGTGCGCGGACAGCAGGCGGCGATCGAGAAGGTGTTGAGTTCGATCATGCGCTCACGGCTCCCGGTTCAGGGTGATCTCGCCGTCCTTGCGAGCGCAGCGAAGCGACCCAGACGGCGCCGCGCTCGGAGATATAAGATCGCCCTGGGTCGCTTCGCTGCGCTCGCAAGGACGGCGTGGGGATCGGCACCGAAACGGCCTCACACCGCCAAGTGGTCGATGACGCGCCCCTGCGCCTCCGGCGCCTTGGCGGGGCCGCTGTCGACGATCTCGCCGAGCTTGAGGACGGCGTAGCGGTCGGCCAGCGCCAGCGCGAAGGCGACATGCTGCTCCACCACCAGCATGGACACACCCGAATCCCGCTCGGCCTGGAGCACGCCGCGCAGGCGCTCGACCATGGAGGGCTGCACGCCCTCGGAGATCTCGTCGATCAGGAGGAGCCGCGGGCGCAGCATCAGGGCGCGTCCGAGGATCAGCATCTTCTGCTCGCCCCCCGAGAGGGTGCCGGCCCGCTGGGCGAGGCGGTCCTTCAGGAACGGGAAGTGGCCGAACAGCCGCTCCAGAGCCACCGGCAGCATCCGGTCGGAGGGCACCGCGAGGCGCAGGTTGTCGCGGATCGACAGGTCCTGGAACAGGGGCTGCTCCTGCGGCGCGTAGCCGACGCCGAGCGCCACGAGCCGGGCGGGCGAGAGGCCGGCCAGCGCCTGCCGCCCCAGGGTGACCGCGCCGCCACGCAGGGTCACCATGCCTAAGATGGTCTTGAGGAGCGTGGTCTTGCCCATGCCGTTCTTGCCGAGGAGCGCCACGATCTCCCCCTGCCCCACCGACAGGGACACGTCCTTCACGATCGACACTGCTCCGTAGCCGCTCGACACGTGCTCCAGGGTGAGTGCGGCCCCTGCCGGCTCGATCCGCCGCGCTGCCTCAACCATGGGCACCTCCCGCATAGATGGTCCGGACCAGCTCGGAGCCGACGACGTCCTCGACCGTGCCGTCGAGGACGAGGCGGCCCTGGTGCAGCACCACGATCCGCGACGAGATCTCGCGCACGAAGTCGAGGTCGTGCTCCACCAGCACGGCTGCGATCCGGCCCTCGGCAGTGAGCGCCTTGAGCACGGTCCCGATGGTGGTGCGCTCGGCCTTGGTCAGGCCGGCCGTCGGCTCGTCGAGCAGGATCAGACGCGGCTCCAGCGCCACCACCATGGCGAGTTCGAGCGCCTGCTTCTGGCCGTGTGACAGGAGGCGCGTCGGCCGGGTCAGCAGCCGGTCGAGGCCGGTCATGCGCAGGACGTCGAGGGCCGGCTGCGGCAGGCCCAGCGTCTCGGCCTGCCCGACCGGGCTCAGGCCGTCATGCGGCGCCCGGGCGAGACGGAGGCAGTCGGCCACAGACAGGCTCTCGAACACGCTCGCGACCTGGAACTTGCGCCCGACCCCGAGGCCGACGATCCGGTTCGGCGTCAGCCCGGTGATTGGCGTGCCGCCGACGGCGATGGCGCCCGTGAACGGCTCAGTGCCGTCGCTGAGGCAGCGCATCAGCGTGGTCTTGCCGGCACCGTTGGGGCCGACGAGGCTGACGAGCTCGCCAGCTCCGATCTCCAGGTCGATGCCCTCCAGAACCGTCAGGCTGCCATAGGCCTTGGCGAGGCCCTCGACCTTGAGGATGGGGGTCGCGGCAGCCGTCGCTTCCGTCTCGGCGGTCCGGGCGACGAGGCGCGGCGGCGCCGGCGCGCGCCGGCCCACCGGCAGCGCCCGCCACAGGCGGCCGACGAGGTCGGCGAGGCCGCCCGGCAGCAGGATGATGATGGCCACGAAGGCCGTGCCTAAGAGGAGCTGCCAGAGGAACGGCAGGTCGCCGGACAGGTTCGCCGCAAGGTAGTCGATGGCGACGGTGCCGAGCACCGGGCCGAGCAGCGTGCCGCGGCCGCCGAGCGCCACCCAGATCACCAGCTCGGTGCCGAACAGGAAGCCGGCATTCTCCGGGGCGACGACGCCCGACGCGTTGGCGAACAGGAAGCCCGCGAGGCCCGCGACGGCGGCGAGCGAAGCGGTCAGCCGGATCTGCAGGCGCCGGGGGTTGAGGCCGAGATAGGCGCAGCGCGCCTCGTTGTCGCGCAGCGCCACGAGGGCCCGGCCCCGATCCGAGCGCACCAGGATCCAGGCCGCCAGAGTGACGACGATCAGGAACAGGGCCGCGAGGCGGAAATAGCCCTCGATCTCGAAGGGCAGCACGTCGAAGCCGACGAGGCCGCTGCTGGAGCCGGTCCATTCGCCGCCCGCGTAGATGAGCTGCACCACGACGATCGGGACGACGAGCGAGATCACCGAGGCATAGAGTGGGGTCGAGCGGTGGTAGAAGGACAGCCAGCCGACCGCGAGGCCGAGCAGCGCCGGCGCCAAGAGCGCCGCCGCGACGGCCGCGGCGATCCCCAGCGGCGTCGCCCCGTAGGCGCCGAGGATCATCGCGGTGGCGTAGGCGCCGATGCCGAAGAACGCCGCCTGTCCGAAGGTCAGGATCCCCGCGAAACCCCAGAGCAGGTCCACCGTGACGGCCAGCACCGCGTAGATCATCGAGCGGGTCAGGACGTTGACCGCGAAGGTGTCGAGGAAGCGCGGCGCGATCCAGAGGGCCAGCGCCGCCAGGGCCGCGACCACGAAGGGCGCGGCGCGGGACAGGCGGCGTCGGCGGGGCGCCGCGGCGGCGCGCTCGGCGACGGGCAGGGTCTCAAGCACGGGAGAAACCTTTCGGGCTGATCCGCAGCACGAGGGCGGCGAGCACCGCGACGGCGATGCTGCCCAGGATCGGGCTCACGAAGGTGCTGATCAGGACCTGCGCGGCCCCGAAGACGAGGCAGGCCGCCGCGAGCGCCAGGTAAGAGGCGTCGGCGACCATCACCAGCATGAAGGCGCCGATCAGCCAGGAGACGCCCATGTTCGGGTCGACGCTGGTGAGCGGCGTCAGCAGGACGCCGGCGAGGCCCGCGAAGCCGGCGCCGAGCATGAACACGACGAGGCGCACGCGCCCGGTATCGATGCCGAGGCTGCGCGCCAGGGTCTCGTTCATGATCACCGCCCGGGCCGAGAGGCCGAGCCGGGTGCGCTCGATGGTGAGCGCGAACAGCGTGCCGATCGCCAGCGCGATGCCCAGAGCCACGAGGCGGTAGGCGGAGTAGTCCACGCCGAGGATCTCGACGGTGCCGGCGTAGAGGTTCGGGGTGAGCTGGACGTCGCGGCCGAAGGCCAGGGTGATGAGCTGCCCGAGCACGATGCCGAGCCCCCAGGTGGCGAGGATCGCGTCCAGGGGCCGCCGGTAGAGCGGGCGGATGATGAAGTGCTCCGCGAGGCCGCCGAGCGCCGCGCCGATGACGAAGGCGAGCGGCAGCGCTGCCCAAGGGTTGAGCCCGATCTTGGCGGTCACCACCGCGCAGTAGGCGCCGACCGTCAGCCACGCCCCGTGGGCGAAGTTGATGATCTTGAGCACGCCGAAGATCGCCAGCAGGCCGATCGAGACGATGAACAGGATCGCCGCCGTGGTCAGGATGTCGAGGGTGAGCAGCATCGGGGAGTTCCGGTTGAAGGACCGTCATCGCGAGGCGGAAGAGGCACGGCGAGACGAGCGCCCCTCCGCGGGTCTGCCGCGTCACGCATCCGCGCGGGCCATCGGAACGGGCAACGCGGTCTCAGGAGCGGGCGCAGGTCCCCTCTCCTGTGCGGGAGAGGGACAGGGTGAGGAATGCGGCCTGTCCGAGAACGCCTCACCCTCGACTGCGCGGCGATGGGGCGATGGATTCTGAAACCCTGATCCCTCACCCCAACCCTCTCCCGCACGGGAGAGGGGGCGCGTCGCCTCTACGGCGAAGGACGAGCCTCAGCCCCCTCCCCTTACGGCAGCTTCGGGCACTGCTCGCCGGGATCGACGTCCTTGAAGGTGCCGGCGACCTTCACGGTGCCGTCCTTCTGGATCTGGCCGAGATACATGGTCAGCGGCGCGTGGTGCTGCTTGCTCATGGTGATCGTGCCGCGCGGCCCGGTGAAGCTCACGGTCGGCAGCGCCTCCAGCACCTTGGCGGTCTCGGTCCCGCCCGCCTTCTCGACGGCGGCCTTGTAGAGGTAGATCGCCTCGTATTCCGGCACCGAGAGGTCGTTCGGGGTGCGCAGCTCCGCGCCGAACTTCTTCTGCATCGCCGCCAGGAAGGCCTTGTTCTCCGGGCTGTCGATCCCGGTGACGTAGGAGGCCGAGAGGTAGACGCCCTCGGCGTCCGCGCCCATGCTCTTGGCGGTGCCCTCGTCCAGCGCGAGGTTGGCGAAGGGCAGCGTCACGCCCGCGCCGCGCAGCTGCTTGGTCAGCGTGACGTTCGGCGCGCCGCCCGCGGTCGAGGTGATCAGCGCGTCGGGCTTGGCCTCCTTCAGCTTGGAGACGATCGCCGTCCAGTCGCTGCCGTCCATCGGCAGGTACTCCTCGCCGAGGATCTTGCCGCCGGTCTTCTCGACGTAGCTCTTGGCGAAGCCCAGCATGCCGCGGCCGAAAGCGTAGTCGCTGCCGATGAGGAAGTAGGTCTTGGCGCCGTTCGCCTTGAAGGCGTCCACCACCGGCGGAACCTGCTGCTCCGGCACCCAGGCGTCCACGAACATGTTCCTGTTGCAGGAGTGGCCCTCGTAGAACGAGGTGTAGATGTACGGCACCTTGCCCTTGGTCACGGCGGGCAGGCCGGCGTTGCGGGCCGCGCTCGTCTCCATCGAGATCAGGACGTCGACCTTCTTCTGGTAGATCAGGCTGTCGAAGGCCTTCTGGGCGCCGGCCGCCCCCGAGGCGTCGTCGGCCACCTCCAGGACGAGCTTGCGCCCGAGCACGCCCCCCTTGGCGTTGATCTCCTCGACCGCGAGCTCGGCCGCCTGCACCACCGAGGGGGCGACGACGCTGTTGGCGCCAGACAGGCCGATCGGGATGCCGATGACGATCGGCTTGCCATCGGCGGCCTGCGCGGCCGTGGCGGCGAGGGCGAGCGCCGCGGCGCCGACGAGGGACCATTTCACCATGAACGAACTCCTTGAAACGGGCAGGGATGGGGACGGAAAGGGACGGGGACGGATCTCGGCTCAGCCGTAGATGTCGGTGCGGCGGTCGCGCAGCAGCGAGTTGAACGTGTTGAGGTCCTTGCGGCCTGCCGCGTCGAGGTCGACCAGCGCCGAGAGGGTCTCGGTCCGGTCCCGGCTCGCCGGCCCGGCGAGCGGCCAGCCCTTGGGGCCGATGATCAGGCTCTGCCCCTCGAAGGGCTGGCCGCGCTCGATTCCGACCCGGTCGGCGCAGGCGATGAAGATGCCGTTCGAATGGGCTGCGGCCCGGTGCAGGGTGTTGGCCATGGCGGCCTCGCCCGCGGGCTGGTCGGGCATCGGCACCCAGTTGGTCGGGATGCAGACGATCTCGGCCCCGCCCAGCGCCAGTTGCCGGAAGGTCTCGGGGAACCAGCCGTCGTAGCAGATGGCGACGCCGACCTTGCCGAGCGCGGTGTCGAAGACCGGGAAGCCGAGGTCGCCCCGGGCGAAGAACACGTTCTCCTGGTCCCAGAGATGCGCCTTTCGGTAGGTGCCGATATAGCCCTCCGGCCCGACGATCACCGCGGCGTTGTAGAGGACGTCGCCGGCCGATTCCGCGATCCCCGCCACGATGTGGACGCCGAGTTCGGCGGCGAGCGCCGCCCAGGCCCGGGTGCTCGGGCCGTCCGGCACCGGCTCGGCCAGTGCGGCGGCCTCCGCGGCGGATTCGAACACGTAGCCGGTGCTGGCGAGTTCCGGCAGCACGATCAGCCGGCTGCCCTCGGCGGCGGCCGCTCGGACGAGGTTCGATGCGCGCGCCAGATTGGCCGCGACCGCGCCGAATTCCGGCTCGAACTGGATGCACGACACCCGTATCGGCGGGCGCGCAGGACCGTTCGCCTGGATCATGAAAGCTCCAAAACGCAAAAAGCCCCTGGGCGCGGACACAAACATCCGCGAACCAGAGGCTTCAAAGCCGTGATGTAATGCAGCAATCCTGCTGCGGGGCAACCTTGCCCGGTTAGACTACGATACGCGTCGCGATACGGACCGCAAGACCATAAATGCGGCAGGCTGCTGCGATCAGGTCTTTTCCGCCAACGCGATGCGCAGGCCGAGACCGCTCATCGCCTCGTGGGCCGAGACCACGCTCTCGGCCACGCTCGCCATCGGCACGCGGGAAGCGGTGGCCCGGTCCCGGAGCATCTTGTAGGCGGCGTCCTCGTCGATCTGGTTCAGGTCCACGAGCAGCCGGACCGCCCTCTCGACGGTGCGGCGGCCCTTCATGGTCTCCTCCAACCGGTTGATCTTGCTGGTCAGGCGCCCCTCGTAGCCGCGCCTGTAGCGGGCCAGGGCGAACTGGGTGAGCACGCCCCGCGGGTGAAGCGGCTTGTTGAGCACGCCGTGGGCGTTGACGTCGGCGATCGCCTTCAGCGAGGTCGGGCTCTCGTAGGCCACGATGGCGATGACAGCGGGCTCGATCGCCTCGATCGCCGGCAGCAGGTGCATCACCTGAGCGTCGTCGAGCTGGATGAACAGCGTGTCGATGTCGGCCGGCAGGGCGGCGGGTGGCGGCCACGCGAGGGAGACCGCGCAGCCAAGGCGGCGCAGTTGCTCCAGGAGCGCGGCACCCTCCTCGTCCCGGGGATGGATGACGAGGGCGCGAGCGCGCCGCAGGTCGTCCAGGATCTTGCGGGCGGGGGCGGTCACGCAGCCACCCCTTCCTCCAGCCAGTTCGTCTCGAACCGGGACCACGCGAGGTACGGGTCGGGCCGCACGGGCCGGCGCGCCCGCCAGACCACGTCGAACTGTCCATCGGCGCGGGCGACGCCGATGCCGGGGGTGAGCCAGATGTGGCGCGTCTCGCCATCGAAGGCGAGCTCGCCCTCCGGCGCCGCGAGGCGCTGCCGCAGGGCCGCCGCGCCGAGGCGCTCGGCGTCGAGGGTGCCGGCCTCCGCGAGCGCCCGGGCGAAGAGGTGGACCTGCGCGTAGGCGGTCTCCGACCACATGCTGGTGGGGCGCTCGGGCCCGAACCGGGCCTGGAAAGCGGCGACGAAGCGCCGGTTCTCCTCGCTCGCCAGCGCGCCGAAATACGGGGCCGCCAGGACGTGGCCGGTGCAGTGCTCGGGGCCGATCGCGTGGATCTGGCCCTCCGCCAAGGTCAGGCTGGCGATCGGGCAGCGGGCGCGGTCGATGCCGGATTCGGCGTAGGCGCGGTAGAGCCGCTCGGCGCCGCGCCCCACCACCGTGGAGAACACCGCGTCCGGGGCGGCGTCGCGGATCGCGGCGATCATGGCAGCATGGGCTGCATCATCCGCATCGAGGGCTGCATACAGCTCGCCGACGATGATCCCACCCTTCGCCTCGATCAGGTCGCGCATGACCCGGTTCGATTCCCGCGGGTAGATGTAGTCGGACCCGATCAGGAAGATCCGGGAGCCATGCGCCTGCAGGAGGTAGTCGGCCAGGGCGAAGACGTTCTGGTTGAGGGTCGCGCCGGTATAGATGATGTTCTCCGAATACTCGAAGCCCTCGTAGATCGATGGGTACCAGAGCAGCCCGTTGTGCCGCTCCACGGTGGACAGCACCGACTTGCGGCTCGCCGAGAGCGAGCAGCCGAACACCACCTCGACCCCGTCCACGGCAAGCATCCGGCGGGCCAGGGTGCGGTAGGCGTCGGTGTCGCCGGCGGGGTCGTAGCAGACCGGCTCGATCGGGCGGCCGAGCACGCCGCCGGCTTGGTTGATCTCCTCGATCGCCAGGGCGGTGCCGAGGAAATGCTCGGTCTCGGTGATGCCGCTGACCCCGCTGCGGGAGAACAGGACGCCGACCCGCCACGTCGCTTCATCCCTGCCGGCCATGGCCCCTCCCCTCACCCGCAGGCGCCCGGAGGGCTGCGCGTCCCGCTGTCCTAGCCGAGGGAGGACCCGCTGTGAAAGCTACCCCCTGATCGGACGGGCGCGACCCGGAACGCAGCTCAGCACCGGCGCCGGCGTTCCGGGGCGCCGGAGGCAAACCCGGAACCGAGAGCCGCCGCCGGTGACGGGCCGGGCGTATCGGCGGGTCCGGATCCCGGGTTCCGCTACGCGGCCCCGGGATGACGGGAGGAGGCGACGCTAGCGTCGCTCCGCCCGGGCGAGGCGCGAGACCAGGATCCCGAGCCCGATCACCGCGCCGGTGAGCGCGAGCTTGCCCGCCAGGCCGGAGCGGTTGTGGGCCAGCTCGGCCCGGGCCCCCATCTCGGCCGGGACGTTGGGGACGCGGCCCCGTGCGAGGTCGTCGACCACGCCCTCGACGACATTCACCCGGTCGGCCGCCATCAGCATCAGCCAGTGCGCCCACTGAGACTCGCTGTACTTGAAGGCCTGCCGGCGGATCACCCCGCTCACGCCCCGCGGCGGCGTCGCCGTGCCGACGACCGCCGGCCGGGCCTTGTACTCGATCGAGGTGAGGACCTCGACGCGCGCCGGCTGCTTCGGCGGGCGCGTCCAGTTCATGCCCCGGCTGTCGTCGCGCGTGATGTCGCGCATCGGGTAGGTCGGGTCGTTCTGCGGATCCGCGTCGACGCCCCAGCCCGGGACCGCCGACGGATCGATCGGAGGGTTTCTCATCGCCCCCTCCTCACGCGCGTGCCGTCGGGGGGACGAGGACCGGCTTGATGCAGTCGTCGAGCTTGGCCGAGAAGAGGTGATAGGCATCCGCGGCCTCCTCGAGGGGTACCTTGTGGGTGATCAGTTCCTTGGGGTTCAGGCGGCCCGCCTCGATATGGGCGATCAGCTTCGGCAGGAGGCGCTTCACGGAGGCCTGGTTGGCCCGGATGGTGATGCCCTTGTTCAGGACGTTGCCGATCGGGATCAGGTTGCCGGTCGGCCCGTAGACCCCGACGATCGAGACGATCCCACCCTTCTTGACCGAGTTGATCGCCCAGTGGAGCGCCACCGCCGAGCCGCCTTCGAGCTTCAGCTTGGTGCCCATCAGGGTGTGCAGGGCGCTCCCCGCGGCGTCGCCGCCGACGGCGTCGATGCAGACGTCGGCCCCGAGGGAATCGGTCGTCTTCTTCAGGAAGACCACGGGATCCCCGATCGAGCGGAAATTGTAGACCTCGGCGGGACAGTAGCGCCGCGCGAAGTCGAGGCGGTACTCGACGTGGTCGATGACGATCACCCGGCCGGCCCCGAACAGCCACGCGCAGCGCGCCGCCATGATGCCGACCGGTCCGGCCCCGAAGACCACGACAGTGTCGCCGCGCTGGATCCCGCCCATCTCGGCCGCCTGATAGCCGGTCGGCACGACGTCGGTGAGCAGCACCGCGTCGTCGAGGTCCATCGTCTCGGGGATCTTGCAGGGGCCGACATCGGCGTAGGGCACTCGGACGTACTCGGCCTGGCCGCCGTCGTAGCCGCCGGCGGTGTGCGAGTAGCCGAAGATGCCGCCGACCGCGGTCGCCTGCGCGTTCGCCTCGTGGCAATTGCCGAACAGCCCCTGCTTGCAGAAATGGCAGCGGCCGCAGGCGATGTTGAACGGGACCAGCACGTGGTCGCCGACGGCGAGATTGCGCACGCCGGGGCCGACTTCCTCAACAACGCCGGTGAATTCGTGACCGAACGTCATGCCCACGCGGGTATCCGGCACCATCCCGTGATAGAGGTGAAGATCAGACCCGCAGATGCAGGTGCGCGTAACCCGGATGACCGCGTCCTCGACATGCTCGCAGACGGGGACCGGCTTGCGATCGACCCGCACGCGGTACGGTCCACGGTAGTTCATCGCCAGCATGCTGCGGCTCCCTCATCCACGACCGGGGAACCTCAGGCGGATGCCCAAGTTCCCGGGCCTGTGTCACGGCGTGCCTCGGCCGGCACCGGGAACCGGTCCAGGCCTCGGTGCCGGCCGGCTGACGAACCGGGAGCCGGCGAGGAGGAAGCGCCAGGGCGTCTCGGCGCCGCGGGTGATCCCGATGCGGCGGGCGCTCACCACGTCGGCCGGCGCGGCGCGGGGCTCGAACCGAAACGGCGCCCGCGCCAGGGGCGCCCCGTCCAGCGCGTCGGTGATGCCGAGCGCCTGAGCGAGGCGGCCGGGGCCGGCGCAGAGCAGCCGCGGCGCGTCCGTGCCCCGGCGGGCCGCCATGGCGGCGAGACCCTCGGTCGGCGCGAGGGCCCGGAGCAGCACCGCGCTGCCGGGCTCACAGACGAGGTTCAGGCACCAGTGCATCCCGTAGGAGCGGTAGACATAGGCATGGGCCGGCGGTCCGAACATGCTGGCATTGCGCCGGGTCGGGCCGCGGAAGCTGTGAGAGGCCGGATCGGTGCTGTCATAGGCCTCGGTCTCGACGATGATCCCGCCGGTCGCGCCGACGAACAGGCGGGCGCCGATCAGGTCGGCCGCCACCGCGGCGGCGCTTCGGGCGAAGTAGGATTCCAGCATCGGGTCTCCGGCGCGGCCAGTCCGCGCGGCCCGCGCCGATGGGCCTCACGGATCGCCGGGAAGTAGAAATAAATCGGCGGGGCGGAAGTCTTGCTGGTACGAGGGTCCGTGAATGGCGGGCCCAAAAGCGATCCCCTCGGACCTCCCAGCATGGTGCGCACAGCCTCGATCGCGACGCTTCGCTCCGCCGATGCGGCCGCGCAACCCCGATCGGCCACGCCAGCCGCGCGGATCCGCCTGAATCTCCGGCGCCTCCGGCTGGCCAGCGGCCTGGTCCTGTTCGGCTACGTGCTGACCCACCTGCTCAACCATGCCCTGGGCAACATCTCCATCGACGCCATGGAGGACGGCCTCGACATCGTCACGGCCGTCTGGCTCAACCCGTTCGGCCTGACGCTGCTCTACGGCGCCCTCGTGGTCCATCTGCTGCTCGGGCTCCAGGCTCTCTACGCGGCCCGCTTCTTCCACTGGCGGCCATCCGAGACCCTGCAGCTGGTCTCCGGCCTGCTGATTCCGACGCTGCTCATCAGCCACATCACGGCGACCCGGATCTCCTTCGTCACCGAGGGCCTCGACAAGGGCTACGCGCAGGAACTCTACGCCTTCTGGATCGCCTCGCCGACGCTCGGCCTGCTGCAGGTCACGGTCCTGGTCATCGCCTGGATCCACGGCTGCATGGGATTGTATTTCTGGCTGCGGCTGAAGCCCGCCTTCGGGCGCATGGCGCCCTGGCTGCTGGCTCTGGCGGTCCTGGTGCCGGTCCTGTCGCTGCTGGGCTTCGCGCAAGGCGGCCGGATGATCCTCACCCTGGCGCAGGATCCGGCCTGGCGGGCGGTGGCCCTCCAGCCGGTCCATGTCGGGCTGCCCGATCAGGTGGCGCGGCTCGCCGCCATCCGGAACGGGCTGCTCGGAACCTATGCGGGCCTCGTGGCGGCGGTGATCGCGGCCCGCGGCATGCGGACCCTGGCGGAGGTTAAGCGCGGCACGATCCGGCTCAGCTATCCGGACGGGCGGGTGGTGCGGGTGCCCCGGGGCACGAGCGTGCTGGAGGCGAGCCGGCGCAACCGGATCCCCCATGCCAGCGTCTGCGGCGGCCGCGGCCGGTGCTCGACCTGTCGGATCCGGGTGACGGATGGCAGCGACGGCGCGCCCACGCCCGGCCGGACCGAGCGGGCGGTGCTGGAGCGGATCGCCGCCGGTCCGGGGGTCCGCCTCGCCTGCCAGTTCCGGCCCGAGACCGACATGGCCGTGGTGCCGCTGCTGCCGCCGCAGCCCCGGATGCGCCAGGCCGACCTGCTCGACCGGGCGCAATCCGGCGAGGAGCGCTTCATCGTGGCGATGTTCGTCGACCTGCGCGGCTCGACGCGGCTCGCCGAGGAGCGCCTGCCCTACGACACGGTGTTCATCATCAACCGCTTCCTCGGCGCGGTCGGTGATGCCGTGCGGGAGGCCGGCGGCTCGACCAACCAGTTCCTCGGCGACGGTCTGCTGGCCCTGTTCGGCCTGGAGACGGAGCCTGAGCAGGCCGCCCGGGACGCCCTGCGGGCGATCGACCTCATCGCCGAGTCGGTCGAGACCCTGAACCGGCTGCTGGCGGCCGATCTGGAGCACACCCTCCGATACGGGATCGGCGTGCATGCCGGCCCGGCGATCGTCGGCGAGATGGGCGACGCCACCGACGCCCGCTTCACGGCGCTCGGCGACACCGTCAACGTCGCGGCCCGCCTCCAGGGCCTGACCAAGGTCCTCGGCTGCGTGGCGGTGGTGTCGGAGGCGGTCTACGAGGCGGCCCGCGTGGCGCCGGCGGAGATCCGGGACGTGGCGGTGGACGGCCGGTCCGAGGCGGTCCGAGTCAGCGCCCTGGGGAGCCTCTGAGACGCCCATCCCCGGGAGAGGCCGTCCCCGTCATTCCGGGACTGCGGAGCAGGGCCCGGAATCCCAAACCGCACCGGGCGCCCGGATGGGATCGTCGGCGGCTCTGGGTTCCGGGCTCGCCTGCGGCGCCCCGGAAGGACGGGGGCGTTGCGCTGAGGCCGTGCCTCAGGCCGACCGCGCCGCCCTGAGGCGCGGCGCCAAAGCCAGCATCAGCGGTACCGCGGCGAGCGCCGTCGCGGCCGCCGCCACCGCCGCCCAGTGCGGGCCGGCGGCGTCGCCGAGCTTTCCGTAGAGCAGCGGCGCCGCCAGTGCGCTGCCGCCGAGCGTCCAGGTGTAGAACACCGCGAAGGCGTGCTCGACCCGGCCGCCCGGAGCCAGTTCCGGTACCGTGCCGTAGAGCACCGAGGAGGTGCCGTTCAGCATCACGCCCAGCAGCGGCAGCAGGATCAACCCGGGGGTCAGCGGCAGCACGATCACCGCCAGGATCGCGAGCGCCGTCCCGGTCTCGGTGAGGATCACGGTCCGGGTCACGCCGAGGCGTTCCCCGAGCCGGCCGCACACGGCCTTGCCCAGCGCACCGCCGACGAAGACCAGCGACAGCGCGAGGCCCACCGTGGTCAGCGCCGCGCCCTTCTCCTGCAGCAGGAACGGCAGGTAGAGCAGGAAGGCCGGACGGGCCGCGTTGTCGAGCATCCCGATCCCGACGAGCAGCCGGAAGCCGGTGCCGCTCCCCGACCCGCCCGCGACGCGGCCAGCCGTCCGCTTGGCGGGCAAGCGGCTGCCGCGTGAGTCGGGCTCACGCGGCAGCAGGCGCCCGACGGCCAGCGCGACCACGAGACCCGCCCCGGCGATCGCCCAGAGGGCGTGCCGCCAGCCCGTCAGGGTCAGCAGGAGGCCGACCACGGGGGGCACTGCCGCCTTCCCGAGATCGCCGGTGAAATTGTAGGTGCCGAGGGGCCCGCGGGCGCCGGGGCCATAGGCCCGGGCGATCACCGCCGAGGCCAGGGGATGCTGCGTGCTGCTGCCGGCGCCGCCGAGCAGAAGGCCGAGGCCGAGCCCGACGAGCCCGCCCGAAGCGCCGGCGATCGCGTAGCCGGCCGCGCTGAGCAATGTGCCGAGCACCAGCACGGTGCGGGCACCCCACGCCTGGGCGAGGCGGCTCGCCGGCATCTGCAGCGCCGCCAGCGCGCCGTTGTAGAGCGAGCGCAAGAAGGCCAGGGCCACGTAGTCGAGGCCGAATTCAGCCTGCCAGACCGGCAGCAGCACGTAGATCAGGTCCGTGTAGCCGTCGTGCAAGGCGTGGTTCACGCCGGTGGCCACCAGCGTGCGCCGGGCATCCGGCAGGGACGCGGTTCCGGAAGACGCGGTCAGATCGGACGCGACGGACATCCAGCCATCCTTCGTGGTTCCGATTCAGGATGGCGCCCTGGCCCGGAGCTGACAAACGACTTATGCTGACGCTCGCGTGAGGAAACCTGACCCATGCACCGTCGCCTGCCGCCGCTCAACGCCGTGAAAGCCTTCGAGGCGGCCGCGCGGCACGGGAGCTTCACCCGGGCGGCGGACGAGCTGCGGGTGACCCACGGGGCGGTCAGCCGGCACGTCCAGACGCTGGAGGGCTGGCTCGGGCTGCCGCTGTTCGAGCGCCACAACCGGCGCGTGGTCCTCACCGAGGCGGGCAGCGCCTACGCCACCGAGATCGGCGCCGCCCTCGACCGTATCGCCCTGGCCACGGCCCGCCAGGCCGAGCGCGGGCGTCCGCGCCTGCTGCACGTGAACGCGCTCGCCACCTTCACCCTGCGCTGGCTGATTCCGCGCCTGTCCGGCTTCCAGAGGGCGAACCCGTCGATCGAGGTGCGGCTGACGACCTCGAACGTGCCCCTGGCGCAGCTCGCGGATCCGTTCGACGTCGCGATTCGCGGCGGGCCGGACACGCGCCCGGGCCATCGCGCGGAGCCGTTCCTGTCGGAGCGGCGCATCCCCGTCTGCAGCCCGACGCTGCTGCAGCGCCTGCCGCTCGAACGGCCCGAGCAGCTCCGGCAGCATACGCTGCTGCATGCCGCCACGCTCCCGCGGGTCTGGCCGGACTGGCTGCGGGCGGCGGGCGTCCCGGACCTGGCGCCGCAGGCCTCCGTGACGCTGGAGCACTTCTACCTGACGCTCCAGGCCGCCCTCGACGGGCTCGGCGTCGCCATGGGGCCCGAGCGGCTGATCGCCGACGACGTCGCGGCCGGCCGCCTGACCCTGCCCTTCGCGGGCCCGTGCCTCCCGGCGCGGAGCTACTACAC
Source organism: Methylobacterium sp. P1-11 (assembly GCF_008329595.1). Classification (NCBI taxonomy): domain Bacteria; kingdom Pseudomonadati; phylum Pseudomonadota; class Alphaproteobacteria; order Hyphomicrobiales; family Methylobacteriaceae; genus Methylobacterium; species Methylobacterium sp. P1-11. Next base: position 2,615 of record NZ_NPKS01000055.1, on the reverse strand, counting down.
CTACGTCCCGGAACCCCGGGCCGAGGATCCGGCGGTCCGCGCCTTCTGCGGCTGGCTCGCCGAGGCGGCCCGGCGGCCGTGAACGCCGCGCTCGCAAGGCGCGCCCAGCTCGGCACACCGTCATTGCGCGCAGCGGAGCGACCCCGGGCGGTGGGACGACGGTCCGCATAGCGCGACCGGATTGCTTCGCTGCGCCCGCAATGGCGATCTCGGCTTGGTGTCCGGCCCCGCCCGGCGCATGGATCGAATCCGGAACGCCCCCGACTGCGTCCGGGTTGGCGTGAGACGCTTCTGCCGAAGGTGACCACATGGCGCGCAAGCGTCTCCGCCCGACCATCGAGAGCCTGATCGAGTCCGTAGGCCGCCTCGGCCTGTCCCCGGACGCGGTCGATCTCGACCGGCTGCTCGCCCATCTCGGCCTGCCCGATTACGGCGCCGAGGTGGAGGACGAGCGCGTCGCCCGGGCGCTCCGCGAGATGCAGGCGGCCCGCACCTTCGCGGAAACCGGCATCCCGGCGATCCGGAAGGCGATCCCCGCCCTCCGGGCCGTGGTCACCAAGGACCACCGGATCACCTGGCTGATCCGGACCGAGATCCCGCTCCTCGACAACGGGCGCCTGGACCTGCGGCTCGACATGCCCCCCGAGCCGGAGGCGGCCGAGATCCTCGCCCGCATGGCCGCCCGGAACGATCCGGCCCACCGCCTGGAGGCCCTGCGCGACGCCGTGGCGCGCACGGCCCTCCAGGCCACCCGCGCCCTGCACAAGCCGGTCGACAAGCTGCGGGCGCAGCTCCTCGTCGACCTGCGCGAGGTCGGGGCGGACGCCGCCGCCTACATCGCCCACATGGACCGCTCGCTCCGGTCCCGGGTCTTCACCTACGGCCCGAAGCTCGCTCGCGGCCTCAACGACACGCTCACCCCCGTGCGCCGCCACGCCAAGGCGGTGGCCCGCGAGGGCTCGCGCCTGCGCCGCCTGCGCGATCAGGTCGGCTTCGGCGCCTATATCGAGCGCTTCACCGCCGCCCGGCGCCTCAACCGCCGGATCCTGTTCCACATGGGCCCGACCAATTCCGGCAAGACCTACGCGGCGCTCCAGCACCTGACGGCGGCCGAGACCGGCGCCTATCTCGCGCCGCTGCGCCTCCTGGCGCTGGAGAATTACGAGACCCTGCGCGAGCGCGGCCTGCGCGCCGGCATGATTACCGGTGAGGAGGTCTTGGGCGAGGCGAGCCCGACCCACACCGCCCGGACCATCGAGACCGCCGACCTGACGCGCCCCATCGACGTGGCGGTGATCGACGAGATCCAGATGCTGTCGGATCCCGACCGCGGCTGGGCCTGGACCAACGCGCTGTTCGGCGTCGCGGCGCGGACCGTGATCGTCTGCGGCTCCGACGACGCCCTGTCGTATGTCCGCCGCGCCGCCGAGGCCGCCAACGAATCCCTCGAGGTGATCCCTTTCACCCGCAAGTCGCCGCTCCTGCTGCTTGAGGAGCCGGTGCCCCTGGAGAAGGTCGAGGCCGGCGACGCGGTCGTGGCCTTCTCCCGCCGGGCCGTGCACGAGAACCGCGAGATCCTGGTGGCAAGGGGCCACCGGGTGGCGACGATCTACGGCGCCCTGTCGCCGGAGGTCCGCCGCGCCGAGGCCGCGCGCTTCCGCTCCGGCGAGGCCAACGTGCTGGTGACCACCGACGCGATCGGGATGGGGCTCAATCTCGGGCCGCTCAAGCGGATCGTGTTCTCGGCGGTGCGCAAATGGGACGGCACCGCCGAGCGGGCGCTCACCCATTCCGAGATCCGGCAGATCGCCGGCCGGGCCGGCCGCTACGGCCATCAGGATGTCGGCTACGTGGCGGCGACCGACCCGTTCGCCGTGGAACCGATCCGCACGGCCCTCTCGGGCGCCCCGACGGCACCTGCGGCCGACACCCGCTTCTTCGTCCGCCCGGATCTCGGGGCGATCCGCTCGGTGGCCGAGGAGATGCGCACGCACAGCCTGCACGAGGTGCTGACCCACTTCGCCCGGGCGACCTTCTACGCCGGCTCGCCGTTCCAGCCCTCGGCCCTGGAGGAGGTGCTGGAGGTCGCCCGGATCGTCGACCGGGCGCGGCTGCCGATCGAGGAGAAATTCGCCTTCTCGGTCTGCCCGATCGACCGGCGCGACGAGATCGCCATGGGCCTGCTGGAGCGCTGGTGCCAGGCCCGGGCCGCCGGCCTCACGGTGCCGGCGCTGCGCGGCAACCTCGCGGGCGAACTCGACTACCAGGAGCGGACCGTGAAGCTCGCCAGCGCCTATCTGTGGCTGTCGCGGCGCTTTCCCGAGACCTTCGACGACGTGGACGCCATCCGCCACATGCGCGGGCGGGCCAACGACGCCATCGAGCAGCACCTGCGCGAGACCGCGACCCGCAAGGCGGAGCGCCGGAGCCGGCGGAGTAGCGGAACGCGGTGAGGCGCGGCATCCGGACATGAAAAAAGCCGGCCCGCGTAGTGCGGACCGGCTTTATCGAAAGTGTTTGGTTGCGGGGACAGGATTTGAACCTGTGACCTTCAGGTTATGAGCCTGACGAGCTACCGGGCTGCTCCACCCCGCGCCAAGTGTGTGCGGCTGGTC
>NZ_NPKS01000054.1:0-26581 GCF_008329595.1 Methylobacterium sp. P1-11 | reverse complement strand
CGTGATCGCCGCCGTCAGAGACGTCTTGCCGTGGTCAACGTGACCAATCGTGCCAATGTTGCAGTGCGGCTTGGTGCGGGAGAACTTTTCCTTGCCCATCAGAGCCTCCTAAATTCGAATTCGTGTTGCGGAAGAAGAGATGCTGAGGCGTGAGCCTCAGGCGTACTTGGCGATGACCTTGTCGGCCTCGCCGCGCGGCACCTCTTCGTAGTGGTCGAACTGCATCGTGAAGTTGGCGCGGCCCTGCGAGAAGGAGCGCAGCTGGTTCACGTAGCCGAACATGTTGGCCAGCGGCACCATCGCGTTGATGACGTTGGCGTTGCCGCGCATGTCCTGGCCCTGGATCTGGCCGCGGCGAGAATTCAGGTCGCCGATGACCGAGCCGGTATACTCTTCCGGCGAGACGACCTCGACCTTCATCACCGGCTCGAGCAGGACCGATCCGCCCTTCTGCAGGGCCTCACGGAAGGCCGCGCGGGAGGCGATCTCGAAGGCCAGCGCCGACGAGTCGACGTCGTGGTAGGCGCCGTCGATCAGCTCGACCTTCACGTCGACCACCGGGAAGCCGGCGAGCACGCCCGCGCCGAGGACCGAGTTCAGGCCCTTCTCGACGCCCGGGATGTATTCCTTCGGCACCGCGCCGCCGACGATCTTCGACTCGAACGAGAAGCCGGCGCCCGGCTCGTTCGGCTCGACCACGAACTTCACGCGGGCGAACTGACCGGTACCGCCGGTCTGCTTCTTGTGCGTGTAGTCGATCTCCTGACGGCGGGTCAGCTTCTCGCGGTAGGCCACCTGCGGCTGACCGATATTCGCGTCGACCTTGTAGGTGCGGCGCAGGATGTCGACCTTGATGTCCAGGTGGAGCTCGCCCATCCCCTTGAGGATGGTCTGGCCCGATTCCTGGTCGGTGGAGACGCGGAAGGAGGGGTCCTCGGCTGCGAGCTTCGAGAGCGCGATGCCGAGCTTCTCCTGGTCGGCCTTCGACTTCGGCTCGACGGCGATCTCGATGACGGGCTCGGGGAACTCCATCTTCTCGAGGATCACCGCCTTCTGCGCGTCGCAGAGCGTGTCGCCGGTGCGGGTATCCTTGAGTCCGGCAAGGGCGACGATGTCGCCCGCGAAGGCCTCCTTGATGTCCTCACGGTTGTTGGCGTGCATCAGGAGCATGCGGCCGACGCGCTCCTTCTTGTCGCGCGACGAGTTCAGGACGTTGGCGCCGGTCTCGACCTTGCCGGAATACACGCGGCAGAAGGTGATCGTGCCGACGTGGGGATCGTCCATGATCTTGAAGGCGAGCATGGAGAAGGGATCCGAATCCGTCGGGTGACGGACGGTCTCTTCCTCGGTCTTGAAGTCGATGCCCTTGATCTCGCCGCGATCGGCCGGGGAGGGCAGGTAGTCCACGACGGCGTCGAGGAGCGGCTGCACGCCCTTGTTCTTGAACGCCGAGCCGCACAGCACCGGGTGGAAGGCGCGCAGCTGCACGGCCTTGCGCACCAGAAGCCGCATGGTCGCCTCGTCCGGCTCGTTACCGTCGAGGTAGGCGGCCATGGCCTCGTCGTCGAGCTCGACGCAGGCTTCGACCAGCTTGGTGCGGTACTCGACGGCCTGGTCCTTCAGCTCCGCCGGGATCTCGACCTCGTCGAAGTTGGCGCCGAGCGCCTCGCCGGACCAGACGATCGCCTTCATCTTGATGAGGTCGATGACGCCCTGGAAGTTGGACTCGGCACCAATCGGCAGCTGGAGGCAGACGGGCTTGCCGGCGACGCGGTCGATGATGTCGGCGACGCACTTGAAGAAGTCGGCGCCGATCTTGTCCATCTTGTTGACGAACACGACGCGCGGCACGTCGTACTTGTCGGCCTGACGCCACACGGTCTCGGTCTGCGGCTCGACGCCCTGGTTGCCGTCGAGCACGCACACGGCACCGTCCAGCACGCGGAGCGAGCGCTCCACCTCGATGGTGAAGTCGACGTGGCCGGGGGTGTCGATGATGTTCAGGCGCTTGTCGCGCCAGAAGCAGGTCGTCGCAGCCGAGGTGATCGTGATGCCACGCTCCTGCTCCTGCGCCATCCAGTCCATGGTGGCGGCGCCCTCATGGACCTCGCCGATCTTGTGGGACTTTCCGGTGTAGTAGAGGATCCGCTCGGTCGTCGTGGTCTTGCCGGCATCGATGTGGGCCATGATGCCGAAGTTGCGGTAGTCCTCGATCGCGTGCGTGCGGGGCATCGGATTGCTCCTGAGAGACGGCGGAACCGCTTACCAGCGGTAATGCGAGAAGGCGCGGTTGGCTTCCGCCATCCGGTGCGTGTCTTCGCGCTTCTTGACGGCGTTGCCGCGGTTGTTCGCGGCGTCGAGCAGCTCGGCGGAGAGGCGCTCGATCATGGTCCGGTCGTTGCGCGAGCGGGCCGCCTGGATCAGCCAGCGGATGGCCAGGGCCTGACGACGCTCGGTGCGCACCTCGACCGGGACCTGGTAGGTCGCGCCGCCGACGCGGCGGGAGCGGACCTCGATCATCGGGGCGACGTTGTCGAGGGCGGCGCGGAACACCTCGATCGGGTTGGCGCGGGCGCGGTTCTCGACGATGTCGAAGGCACCGTAGACGATCCGCTCGGCGGTCGACTTCTTGCCCTCGTACATGATGGAGTTCATGAACTTCGTGAGCACGACGTCCCCGTACTTCGGGTCCGGGATGATCTCACGCTTCTCGGCAGAGTGACGACGGGACATCTTCAGAGACTCTCGAACGAAAAGATCTTAAGCGCCCCGCGCAGGCCGCCTGAGCCGTGAGGCCGGCGACATCCTTGCGAGGCCGTGGAAACGCAGACCGGCGCCCGGGAAAAATCCGGGCGGCCGACTTACTTCGGACGCTTGGCGCCGTACTTCGAACGGCGCTGCTTGCGGTTCTTCACGCCCTGCGTGTCGAGCACGCCGCGCAGGATGTGGTAGCGCACGCCCGGAAGATCCTTCACGCGGCCGCCGCGGATCATGACCACGGAGTGCTCCTGAAGGTTGTGACCCTCACCCGGGATGTAGCCGATCACCTCGAAGCCGTTGGTGAGGCGGACCTTGGCGACCTTGCGGAGCGCCGAGTTCGGCTTCTTCGGGGTCGTCGTGTAGACCCGGGTGCAGACGCCGCGCTTCTGCGGGCAAGCGTCGAGCGCCGGAACCTTGTTGCGGCTCCGCTGGATCTTCCGCGGCTGGGCGATCAGCTGGTTGATCGTCGGCATCCTGTGCCCTCTTCCTCGGTCACCTAGGCCGGACTGCACTGGGCAATCCGCAAAACGAATATGCGCCGGAGGGCCTGTCACGGACCCTCGGCGCGGTGTGGGCAGAGGAGCACGTCCGAAACGAACGCGCTCGTACCTACGGATCTGACTCAAGCGTCAGGCGATTTGAACCCTCGGAGCGCTCGGGGCGATTGCGACAGCGTCCGGGGGTACGCCCAAGGGCCGTCGGCAGCCGATGGCCGTCCGAAGTGGCGCGCTTCTAGCCGCCGTTGCCCCGGAGGTCAATGCGGTCGCGGCAGAAAACTGCGCCGCGGCGGAGGTTAAGGTTCGGTCAAGGCGCGCGATTGGCCGCTCTTTGCGCCGCGGCGGGTCCCTGACGCAGCAGCGATGACGCAGCACCGATCAGGACAGCCCGTCGGAGCGCCGATCCGGAATGGAATGCGGTCAGGATCGCGAAACCCCTCCGACGAATCGCGCTCGTCCTATTGGAGTGGCCGGCGGGTTCCAGTGTCGAGGGACATGGCGCAGGCGCGCAATTTGAAGCGGCGTCACGCGCACGGCGAGGGTGCCTGCATCTCGCCGGGTTTCGGTCGGGCCGGCGGCGGCCTGCCATGACGGCGCGGGCGTGGCGCGCGGCGTCCTTGGCTGGAAACGGTGCAGGGCGCCGATCTGACTCTGCGTCTCCGGCGCCCTGCCGGCTCTGGGATCTCAGCGCGGCCACAGGGACGGCCTCGCCCCCCGGGAGAAAGATCCACCGCGTTCTCCGACGCGACACCAGCGTTCTTTGCTCCAGATCCGATAAAGAAAGAAAATCCGGTCCGTTGATCGCGGCAACACCTTCATAGAACACTGCCAGTGCTCGGACGAGTCGGGCAAGAAGATCTTCGATGGTCGACCGCTCGACTTGGTCGGTACGATCGAGGATCGTTCGTCATCGCTGGCCGGGCCGAATCGTGTTCGCCGACGACAATGGAGATACCCGTGCGCCGTCTCTTCGCCCTCGCCCTGGCAACGTTCCTGTCGATGGGTGCCGCTCAAGCCGACCGTCTCGACGACATCAAGAAGGCCGGCATTCTGCGTGTGGCCGCCTTCGACAGCAATCCGCCCTTCGGCTTCGTCGATCCGGCGGCGAAGCGGATCACCGGACTCGATCTCGACTACGCGCAGGCCGTCGCCGACAAGCTCGGCGTGAAGCTGGAGGTCCGGCCGACCAACCCGGCCAATCGCATCCCGCTGCTCACCTCCGGCAAGGTCGATCTGGTGCTGGCGAACTTCACCATCACCGAGGAGCGGGCCAGGCAGCTCGATTTCAGCATCCCGTACTTCGCCTCCGGCCAGCAGTTCCTGGCAAAGAAAGGCACCCTGTCCTCGCCCGACCAGCTGAACGGACTCCGGATCGGTGCCGACAAGGGCACGACCAATGAGATTGTGCTGCGCCGCGACTTCCCGAAGGCAACCGTTGTCGCCTTCGACGACACACCCTTCGCGTTCACGGCGCTGCGCAACGGCAACGTCCAGGCGATCACGCAGGATGGGCCGAAGCTCGTCGGGTTACTGGCGAAGGTGCCGGACCGGGAGAACTACGAGATCCCGCCCTTCAGCATCTCCAACGACTATATCGGCATCGGCATCCCGAAAGGCGAAACACGACTGCGGGAACTCGTGAACGAGACCCTGCGCGGCCTGGAGGCGAGCGGAAAGGCGGCGGCGATCCACGAAAGCTGGTTCGGGCCGAAGACCGAGCAGCCGCTGCCGCGCCTGTTCCGGATCGGCGACCCCCTCTAGCGGAGGCGGAGCTGCGGAAGTGGATCAGCTGGTCGGCGATCTTCTGGCGCCCCGCTATCTCGCCTGGCTGCTTCAGGGCTTCGGAATGACCCTGGCCCTGTCGGCCGCCGTCTGCCTTGCGGGCACGGCGCTGGGCCTCGCGGCCTGCAGCTTGCGCGAAGTGGGCGGCGAAGCGGGGCGGCGCGTTGTGACCGGCTATGTCGGTCTCGTCCGCAACACCCCGCTGCTGGTGCAGCTCTTCGTCTGGTACTTCGCGGCGGCCGCCCTTCTTCCGCGGGCGATCACCGTCTGGCTGAATACGCCGCATGCCCTGAACCTGGGTGTCGGCGCCCTGCACTGGCCTGCCTACGAGACGTTGGCGGGATTCTGCGGGCTCACGCTCTACGCTGGCGCCTACATCGCCGAAGAGGCCCGCGCCGGGATCAACGGCGTCCGTGCGGCCCAGCGGGGGGCGGCCCGCGCCCTCGGCCTCACGCCGGTCCAGGCCTTCCGCCACATCGTGCTTCCCCAGGCCCTGCGCCTCGCCTGGCTGCCGATCGTCGGCCAGTACCTGAACACGATCAAGAACACGTCGCTGACCATGACGATCGGTCTAGCGGAGCTATCCTACGCATCCCGGCAGGTCGAGACGGAGACCTTCAAGACTTTCCAGGCCTTCGGAATCGCGACGCTGCTGTATGTCGGCGCGGCGGCGGCGGTGGAAATGGCGGGGCAAACCCTGGCGCGCCGCTCCCGCCCGGCAGGTTCGCGGCGATGACTCTGTCGGTCATCACAGACAATCTCGGTTACCTGCTGGTCGGGGCCTGGCCCGACGGGCCGATCGGCGGGCTTGCCCTGACTCTGATTCTCTCCGGCCTGTCCGGTCTCATCTCGGCCGTGCTGGGTTTGATCCTGGGCCTCGGTCTCGCGATGAGCGCCGGTGCCACCCGCGCCGCTCTCGCGGTCGGGCTCGGCCTCTTGCGGGCCATCCCGATCGTACTGCTGATCTTCTGGCTCTACTTCCTGCTGCCGATCCTGTTCGGCCTGTCGGTCCCCGAGATCGGGACCGTGGTGGCAGCCCTGTCGGTCGTCGGGGGTGCCTACCTGTCCTACGGAGTGGCGGCGGGGATCGAGAGCGTCGGCCGCGGCCAGTGGGAAGCCGGCCTGGCGCTCGGCTTCGGCCGCTGGCCGACCTTGCGGCTCATCGTCCTGCCGCAGGCGCTACGGGCGATGGCGCCTTCGTTCGTCAATCAGTGGACGGCGCTCATCAAGGACACGTCGCTCGCCTACGTGATCGGGGTGCCCGAACTCTCCTTCGTGGCCGCGCAGGTGAACAACCGCGCCATGATCCACCCCGCCGAGATCTTCCTGTTCGTCGGCGCCGTCTACGGCATCCTGTGCGTGTCCCTCGACGGGCTGGCCTCCCGGCTCGCCCGGACGCGCTCGGCGACGGTCCATCGAGCCTGACACGGCCGCTTAGACCCGTCGTCGCCGGTCCGGGCGCCGGCAGACGATCAGGTCCGCGGGCCAGCGGACGGGTCGGAGGCGTATCCTCGGCGTCGGTTGCGAAGCGGCAAATCCTGCCGGGTTGCCGCACGGGGCGTGCCGGATCGGGGCAGGAGAGCGCCATCGGGGTCTACGGAGAATTAAAGGCCTCCGTCGAATTGTCGCGATCAACGAGCGGCCGGGACGCCGCTCAAGTTCGCGTCAAGGGTGTTGCGTATGGGTTGCGTCGCGGTCAGCAACGTCGTTCCGTTCCGGCGGGCCGTCCCCGCTCAGGCACCGGGAGAGCGGGAGGCGCGCAACCGGCGCCGCAGCGAGCAGCGGTCCCTGCTGGACGCGCTCTACGCCACCGGCAGCATGGTCGTTGCCGCGGAGGATCGCGGGATGAAGCTCACGGCCTCCCGGCTCCAGGTCTACGGGTTCCTGGCGATCGAAGAGGTGGGCGAGGACGGCCTCATGCGGCGGCTCCGCCCGTCCGAGGCCATTCGCGCCCGCTCGGAGCGGCCCTGGCGCCTGTCGAAGCCGGCGAGCGGCGCGGCGGTGACGATCCCGAGCCTCGACGGCTTCCTGTTCGAATCGGCCGGCCAGCCGGCCTGATCCCGGCCCGTGCAAGCCTTGCGACCGGTGCGCCGAGGGGCGTGCCGGTCGTTGCACGTCGGGATAGGCGAACCGGCACGCTGATCCCGGTTCGGGTTGCGCCACGTCCGGCGCGATCCGGATTCGCATGCCGCTCCATGGCGAATCGCCGGCTGGGTCTCGCGCCCGGTTCCGCCTCGCTCCATCCGTTCGGGGAACGATTCCGGGACTGGTGGCACGCTCCCGGACAACGGGCCGGCGGGACCGCCGCTCCGCATGCGGCGCGCGAAGCGCCACGCGGGCCGCGCCGACGCGAACCAGCCTCCGAGCTGGATCATACCACCCACCCGGGACGAACGATTTCGCGCCGTTCGGCTTGCCATCGCGGGCCGCCCGTAGTATCCGCCCGGCCTTCGCGAGAATTTCGATGGGTGCTCGCACCCTGTGAACGCGGTGACCGCGCCGGTGTCGTATGACACCGCCAGCGCGGTCGAACACATGAGCCGGGGACGTCAGGTCCCCATCAGGCGTCGTCCGCCGGGCAATACCGTCCGTGTGCGGAAACCCGCCTGAAACAAGGAGTCACGCACGTGATCCAGATGCAGACGAATCTGGACGTCGCCGACAACTCGGGTGCACGCCGTGTGATGTGCATCAAGGTTCTCGGCGGGTCGAAGCGCAAATATGCCGGCGTGGGCGACGTCATCGTCGTCTCGGTCAAGGAGGCGATCCCGCGCGGTCGCGTCAAGAAGGGCGACGTCATGAAGGCGGTCGTCGTCCGCACCGCCAAGGACGTGAAGCGTGCCGACGGTTCGGTCATCCGATTCGACAAGAACGCCGCGGTCCTGATCAACAATCAGAAGGAGCCAATCGGCACCCGTATCTTCGGACCGGTGCCGCGCGAGCTTCGCGCCCGCAACCACATGAAGATCATCTCCCTGGCTCCGGAGGTGCTGTGATGGCTGCCAAGATCAAGAAGGGCGACAAGGTCGTCGTGCTCACCGGCCGCGATTCGGGTCGGTCGGGCGAGGTGATCCAGGTTCTGCCGAAGGAAGGCCGGGCCTTCGTGCGCGGCATCAACCTGGTCAAGAAGCACCAGAAGCAGACCCAGAACCAGGAAGGCGGCATCATCTCCAAGGAGGCCGCCATCCAGCTCTCGAACATCGCGGTCGCGGACGCCAACGGCAAGCCGACCCGCGTGGGTTTCCGCATCCTCGAAGACGGGCGCAAGGTCCGGTTCGCCAAGACCACGGGGGATCAGATCGATGGCTGAGGCCGACAAGAACGCCTACACCCCCCGTCTGCGCAAGCACTACGAGGAAGTGGTTCGCCAGAAGCTGATCGAGGAGTTCGGCTACAAGAACCCCATGGAAGTGCCCCAGATCACGAAGATCGTGATCAACATGGGCGTCGGCGAGTCTACCGCGGATTCGAAGAAGGCCTCGGTGGCTGCGGGCGATCTCGCCCTCATCGCCGGCCAGAAGCCGGTCATCACCAAGGCCCGCAAGGCCATCGCGACCTTCAAGGTCCGCGAGGGCATGCCGATCGGCTGCAAGGTGACCCTGCGCAAGCAGCGCATGTACGAGTTCATGGACCGGCTGATCACGATCGCGCTGCCGCGCGTGCGTGACTTCCGCGGCCTGAACCCGCGCTCGTTCGACGGCCGCGGCAACTACGCCCTCGGTCTCAAGGAGCACCTCGTGTTCCCGGAGATCTCCTACGACAAGGCCGAGCAGACCTGGGGCATGGACATCGTCGTGGCGACCACCGCCAAGACCGATGCCGAGGCCAAGGCTCTCCTCGCCGCCTTCCAGTTCCCGTTCCGGCAGTGAAGCCCTCGGGCTTCAGACGCGGACACCGGAGATAGACCACATGTCGAAGAAAAGCTCAGTCGAGAAGAACGAGGCCCGCAAGGCGCTGGTGAAGCGCTTCGCGGCCAAGCGGAAGGCGCTCCTCGAGATCGCCAACAACGATGGCCTCGAGATGGAGGAGCGCTTCGAGGCGCGCCTCAAGCTCGCGGAACTGCCGCGCAACTCGTCGGCCACCCGCATCCGCAACCGCTGCGGCATGACCGGCCGCCCGCGCGCCTATTACCGCAAGATGGGCATCTCGCGCGTCGCGCTGCGCGAGCTTGGCAACCGGGGCCTGATCCCCGGTCTGGTCAAGTCGAGCTGGTAAGGAGGTCCCCATGGTCAACGATCCCGTGGGCGACATGCTCACCCGCATCCGCAACGGCCAGCTGCGCCGTCGCAACGTCGTCCAGACGCCCGGCTCGCGCCTGCGCGCCAGCGTCCTCGACGTGCTGAAGTCCGAGGGCTACATCCGCGACTACGCGGCGACCGACCTCGGCAACGGCCGCACCGAGTTCGCCATCGAGCTCAAGTACTACGACGGGCGCCCCGTGATCCGCGAGATCAAGCGCGTGTCGAAGCCGGGCCGCCGGGTCTACTCGTCGGTCGGCGAGCTGCCGCACGTCGCCGACGGCCTCGGCGTCACCATCGTCTCCACCCCGCAGGGCGTCATGGCCGACCACGAGGCGCGCGAGCGCAACGTCGGCGGTGAAGTGCTCTGCACCGTGTTCTGATCGGGGCATAAGGAGGTTTTCCCATGTCTCGCGTAGGCAAGAAGCCGGTCCCCGTGCCGGCTGGCGTTACCGCCACGGTCACCGGTCAGACGGTGAAGATGAAGGGTTCGAAGGGCGAGCTGTCCTTCGTGGTCCCCTCGCTCGTCAACGTGGCGATGAAGGACGGCGCGATCGCGGTCGAGCCGGTCAACCAGTCCAAGCCGGCGCGCTCCCTGTGGGGCACGTCGCGGGCGCAGATCGCCAATATCGTCGAAGGCGTGTCGAAGGGCTTCGAGAAGAAGCTCGAGATCACCGGCGTCGGTTACCGCGCGGCGATGGCCGGCAAGGCCCTCAAGCTGTCGCTCGGCTACAGCCACGACATCGAGTACGCGATCCCGGCCGGGATCACGATCGCAACCCCGAAGCCCACCGAGATCACGATCTCCGGGATCAACCGCCAGCAGGTCGGTCAGGTCGCCGCCGAGATCCGCGACTACCGCGGACCCGAGCCCTACAAGGGCAAGGGCGTGAGGTATGCGGGCGAGTTCATCTTCCGCAAGGAAGGCAAGAAGAAGTAAGGAGGGCATCATGTCTCGCAAGCTCGAAGCCCTCGATCGCCGCAAGGCGCGCGTCCGCCGCGCGCTGCGGGCGGCCGCCAATGGCCGTCCGCGGCTCTCGGTGTTCCGCTCGTCGAAGCAGATCTACGTGCAGGTCATCGACGACGTCGCCGGCAAGACGCTGGCCGCCGCCTCGTCGATCGACAAGGCACTCAAGGGCGAACTCAAGACCGGCGCCGACGTCGCCGCCGCCAAGGCGGTGGGCAAGCTGGTCGCCGAGCGCGCCAAGGCCGCGGGCGTCACGAAGGTGATCTTCGACCGCTCCGGCTACATCTATCACGGCCGTGTCGCGGCCGTGGCCGAGGCCGCCCGCGAGGGTGGCCTGGAGTTCTAAGGCCGCCAACGGGCCTCGCTCCTCCTCCTTGCGGGGAGGAGCCGGAGGTGGGGGTGGATCAGAAGGAACCGGCACGCCGGGTCCTGCGACACCCCCGCCCCAAGCCCCTTCCCACTCAGACCGGGGTTGGCCGATCTGAGCAGGCAAGGGCCAATCTCGGGCAAGTCCGAGATTGGCGGGAGGGGAATCGAGCGAGCGGGTCTACGGGCCTGCGCCAGTGAGATGAACGGATTGAAACATGGCACGTGAACGTGAAGGCGGGGGCCGCGGCCGCCGCGATGATCGCGAGGAGCGCGACAGCGAGTTCGTGGACAAGCTCGTCCACATCAACCGCGTCGCCAAGGTGGTGAAGGGTGGCCGTCGCTTCGGCTTCGCGGCCCTCGTCGTCGTCGGCGACCAGAAGGGCCGCGTCGGCTTCGGCCACGGCAAGGCCCGTGAGGTGCCGGAGGCCATCCGCAAGGCGACCGAGGCGGCCAAGCGTGGCCTGATCCGCGTGTCGCTCCGCGAGGGCCGGACCCTGCACCACGACGTCAACGGCCGCCACGGCGCCGGCAAGGTGATCCTCCGCGCGGCCCCGCAGGGTACCGGCATCATCGCCGGCGGCCCGATGCGCGCCGTGTTCGAGACGCTCGGCATGCAGGACGTCGTCGCCAAGTCCCTGGGTTCGTCCAACCCCTACAACCTCGTGCGCGCCACCTTCGAGGCGCTCAAGAACGAGGACAGCCCGCGCTCCGTGGCGGCCCGCCGCGGCATCAAGGTGTCGACCCTCCAGTCGCGCCGCCGCGATGCCGATCCGGCCGACCAGTCCGAAGCCGCGGTCGCGTAAGGGGAGGGTCCGATGGCACAGAAGACCGTCCGCATCGAGCAGATCGGCTCGCCGATCCGCCGCGAGGCCAGCCAGCGCCAGACGCTGATCGGCCTGAAGCTCAACAAGCTCCACCGCGTGTCCGAGCTGGAGGATACCCCCTCCGTGCGCGGCATGATCCGCAAGGTTGCGCACCTCGTGCGCGTCCACGGCGACGTGGCGTGAGGAGGTTCCGATGAAGCTCAACCAGATCAGCGACAATCCCGGCGCCACCAAGGACCGGATGCGCGTCGGCCGGGGCATCGGCTCCGGCAAGGGCAAGACCGCGGGTCGCGGCGTGAAGGGCCAGAAGGCCCGGACCGGCGTGTCCATCAAGGGCTTCGAGGGCGGTCAGATGCCGCTGCATCGGCGCCTGCCGAAGCGCGGCTTCAACAACCTCTACGCCCAGGACCTGAACGAGGTGAATCTCGGCCGGGTCCAGGAGGCGATCGACGCGGGCAAGCTCGACAAGGCCGCCACCGTGACGGTGCAGAGCCTGGTCGAGGCCGGCATCATCGCCCGTCCCCGCGACGGCGTGAAGCTGCTCGGCGTCGGCGAGCTGACCGCGAAGCTCAGCTTCGAGGTCACCCGCGCCTCCAAGTCCGCCGTCGAGGCGGTCGAGAAGGCCGGCGGCTCGGTCAGCGTCGTCTACGCCCAGGGTGCTTCCACCCGCGGCGGCAGCGAGGCGGCCACGGCCTGACGGGAGCGAACGCTGCGGGAGCGACCCGGGGACCCGTTGCACGGGCTCCGCGCTCCCTATAAGCCGATCCTTCGAGCGGCGGCCCTGCGACCACGCGGGCCGCCGTTTTCATTTCATCCGGGTGCCGATCGCCCGGCGACACTTCCAGGACGCGACGCTTATGGCCTCAGCCGCCGAGCAGCTTGCCGCCAACCTCAATTTCGGTGCGATCGCCAAGGCCGATGAGCTGAAGAAGCGCATCTGGTTCACGCTCGGCGCCCTCGTGGTGTTCCGGCTGGGCACGTACATCCCGATCCCCGGGATTGACCCGGAGCAGTTCGCCCGGAACTTCCAGCAGCAGGCCGGGGGCGTGCTGGGCCTGTTCAACATGTTCTCGGGCGGCGCCGTCGAGCGCATGGCGATCTTCGCCCTGAACATCATGCCCTACATCTCGGCCTCGATCATCGTGCAGCTCCTGACCTCGGTGATCCCGAGCCTGGAGGCCCTGAAGAAGGAGGGCGAGTCCGGCCGCAAGGTCATCAACCAGTACACCCGCTACCTCACGGTGGTGCTGGCGCTGGTCCAGTCGTGGGGCATCGCCATCGGCCTTCAAGGCTCCTCGGCCGCGATCGATCCCGGCCCGTTCTTCCTCGCCTCGACCGTGATCACGCTGACGGGCGGCACCCTGTTCCTGATGTGGCTCGGCGAGCAGATCACCTCGCGCGGCATCGGCAACGGCTCGTCGCTGATCATCTTTGCCGGCATCGTCGCACACCTGCCGGTGGCGATCGCGGGCGCGCTCGAACTCGGCCGGACCGGCGCGCTGTCGCCGGCGATCATCCTGGGCGTGGGCGTCGCCGCCGTGGCGCTGGTCTATTTCATCGTCTTCATGGAGCGGGCCCAGCGCCGCCTCCTGATCAACTACCCGAAGCGCCAGGTCGGCAACCGCATGTACGAGGGCCAGACCTCGTTCCTGCCGCTCAAGCTCAACACCTCGGGCGTGATCCCGCCGATCTTCGCCTCGTCGCTGCTGCTGCTGCCGGCCACCGCCGCGAGCTTCTCGGCCAACGGTGGCGCCACCGGCTGGCTCGGCACGGTCACGGCCTATCTCGGCCACGGCACGCCGCTGTTCATGGTGCTCTACGCGGCGCTGATCATCTTCTTCACGTTCTTCTACACTGCGGTGGTCTTCAATCCGCAGGAGACGGCCGACAACCTGAAGAAGCATGGCGGCTTCATCCCGGGCATCCGCCCGGGCGAGCGCACCGCGGCCTTCATCGACAAGGTGCTGACCCGCATCACGGTGATCGGCGCCCTGTACCTGACCCTCGTGTGCCTGTGCCCGGAGATCCTTTCGTCCTATGCCGCCGCGAGCCTCGGCTTCGGCGGCACCTCGCTGCTCATCGTGGTCTCGGTGACCATGGACACGGTGGCACAGATCCACGGGCACCTGATGGCCCACCAGTACGAGGGCCTCGTGAAGAAGGCCAAGCTGCGTGGCGCCTCGACCACGCAACGCCGCCGCTAGGCCTGCTACAGAGGCGGGACGACACCAAGCTTCTCCCGTCTCTGGCCCAAAGGTCCGGGTGTCTCCGCGCCCGGGACCGGCTAGAAATCCCCGAATCCGGCGATGCCAGGGAGGCCTCGCCACCACGGCTTGTGCCCACCGAGACTGGGCCGAACGAGGACAACGCCATGCGTATCATTCTGCTCGGGCCGCCCGGTGCGGGGAAGGGAACGCAATCCGAGCGGATCGTGCAGCGCTTCGGCATCCCGCAGCTCTCCACGGGTGACATGCTGCGCGCGGCGGTGGCGGCCGGCACACCGGTCGGCCTCGAGGCGAAGGCGGTGATGGAATCGGGCGGCCTCGTCTCTGACCGGATCGTGGTCGGCATCGTCGCCGACCGGATCGAGGAGCCGGATGCCCGCCGCGGCTTCATCCTGGACGGGTTCCCGCGGACTGTCGCCCAGGCCGAGGCACTCAGCGAGATGCTTGCCGGCAAGGGTCTGAGCCTCTCCACGGTCATCGAGCTGAAGGTGGACGAGAACGCCCTTGTTGGCCGGATCGAGAAGCGCGCGGCTGAGACCCTGGCCCGCGGTCAGGCCGTGCGCAAGGACGACACTCCCGAGGTGTTCAAGCAGCGCCTGGAGGCCTATCGCGCCCAGACGGCGCCGCTGTCGGCCTATTACGCCGCGAAGGACATGCTGAAGACCGTCGACGGCATGCAGCCGATCGACAAGGTTACCGCGGACCTGATGGCCGTCCTGGAGCCGCACGAGGAGCGGGTCGCGTCCTGATCACCAATTGAGGCACCACCGGTGCCCTGTCCGCTCACAGCGACGGCAGGGTAGGGCGGCAAGCACAGCGTGCGGTAGCCGCGTGAGCGCAACCTCGTGACGACAGGGCAGTGCGCCTTCGGCATCGGTCACACCACCCGCGGGAGCAGAACTGCCCGATGGCGATCCGGTCGACCGGGTGGTGACATGCCCGCTATGTCGATCGTTCGAGTGACGCAGCATCGATCGGAAGCACCATGACCCTGCGCCTTGCCGTTACGACAGCTGCCCTCGCCCTCGCGTTTGCGCTCCCGGCCCTCCCGGCCGCGGCGCAGAGCCCGGCCCAATCCTTCGTGTACGGGCAGAAGCAGTTCCGCCACGCCTGCCGGCCGCCGCTCAAGTTCGCGGCCGGAGCCTGCGTCCGCCACTGCCCGGCCGGCTACCAGAATATGGGCGGCTACTGCCGGTTGCGGAATCAGGGCTTCCGCTGAGGCGAAGGGTCAGAGCCGGCCCTCGCGACGCAGCGTGCCGAAGAAATTGACGACGTCCATTGCCAGGGACCGGTGACCGAACAGGCGAAGGGGATACCCGTCGGTGGTGTCCTCGCGCATCTCGATCATGGCCGTCATGACGTTGTAGCGGAACACCATCCGGCGCCCGGCAAAGGTGGCCCAGAGCAGGCTTGGCCCATCATCCGCGCTTTGCAAGGCCGCTGAGCCGGGCTCGGCCTCGGCCAGCACGCCGCCGATGACAGCCAGGGTCACGGGGACGACCTCGTCGAGGGTCTCGTCGGCGGCCCGCAACACCGCATCGGCGAAGGCCCGCAGGGTGGCGCCGTCGCTGGTCAATAGGGACATCCACGCTCCTCGATCACGCAGGCCTCGGCCTGGCACACGATGCAGATGGGCGCGCCGAACCGGCAACACCGCGTTGACATCGGGCCTCCCGCGCGCTAGCAGGCCCTCCTTCGTCCAACCGCGCGATGGTCCGAGGTGCCCTGTCCAGGGCCGCCCGCGGGCCGCGTCGTCGTTTCACGTGCGCAGGGGCCGGCCTCCACCGGACGCGCATGACACCGGCCCGGATCATCGGGCCTTACATGGAGAGTGATCGTGGCCCGTATCGCAGGCGTCAACATCCCGACCAACAAGCGCGTCGTCATCGCGCTTCAGTACATCCACGGCATCGGCGCCAAGAAGGCCGAGGAGATCACCCAGAAGGTGAACATCCCTGCCGAGCGTCGGGTCAACCAGCTGACCGACGCCGAGGTTCTCTCGATCCGCGAGACAATCGATCGCGACTACCTCGTCGAGGGCGACCTGCGCCGCGACGTCTCGATGAACATCAAGCGCCTCATGGATCTCGGCGCCTATCGCGGCCTGCGTCACCGCAAGCAGCTGCCGGTCCGCGGCCAGCGCACCCACACCAACGCCCGCACCCGCAAGGGCAAGGCGAAGCCGATCGCCGGCAAGAAGAAGTAATTTTTGGGATCGGGAGGCTGGGCTCCGCTCGGCCCCCTTCCCGTCGCGCCGGGTGTCCCACAGGGTGCCCGGCTTTGGCTCGGCGGCCCTGAACGGGCCGATCGGCCAAGTACCATAAGAATCCCGAGCGCCTGGCATTACGGGCGCGCTTGAAGGAAGAGTGAGACCAGAATGGCCAAGGAACCGCAACGCGTCCGCCGCCGCGAACGCAAGAACATCGTGTCGGGCGTCGCCCACGTGAACGCCTCGTTCAACAACACGATGATCACCATCACCGACGCGCAGGGCAACACGATCTCGTGGTCGTCGGCCGGCGCGATGGGCTTCAAGGGCTCGCGCAAGTCGACGCCGTACGCCGCTCAGGTCGCCGCCGAGGATGCCGCCCGCAAGGCGTCCGAGCATGGCATGCGCACCCTCGAGGTCGAGGTTTCGGGTCCGGGTTCGGGCCGTGAGTCGGCCCTCCGCGCCCTTCAGGCCGCGGGCTTCACGGTGACCTCGATCCGTGACGTGACGTCGATCCCGCACAACGGCTGCCGCCCGCGCAAGCGCCGCCGCGTCTGATCGAAGCCTGGTGACGGAGAAGCTCATGACGGGATCGAAGCCGCTTCCGGGCGTGCTGCGTTGGAACCTCGGCGACCTCACGGTCACCGCGCTCAACGACGGCTGGTTTCAGGCCAGCCTCGATCTCGTCACGGGCATCTCCAAGGAAGAGGCCGCACGGCTTCAGCGGGCGGGCTTCCGCACCGAGCAGCCCAAGATCACGCTGAACGCCTTCCTGATCACCGGTCCCGGCCTCAAGCCGACCCTGATCGACACGGGCTACGGCGACCTCGCGCCGGCACCGACCCTGGGCCGGGCCGGTGCGGCGCTGGCGCTCACCGGCGTGACGCCCGAGGAGATCGGCACGGTGCTCGTCAGCCACCTGCACCCCGACCATGTCGGCGGGCTCGTGAAGGACGGCGCAGCGCGCTACCCGAATGCCGAGATCGTGCTGCATGCCGACGAGGCGGCGCATTGGCTCCCGGACGCCGCCCTGGCTCAGGCGCCGGAGGCCGCGAAGCCCTATTTCGAGGGCGCCCGCAAGGCGCTCGCACCCTATGCCGGCCGGGTGCGCGAGCACCGGGGCGGCGAGGTTCTTCCGGGGATCACGGCGGTCCACCTGCCCGGCCACACGCCGGGCCATTGCGGTTTCCGCATCGTATCCGGTGGACAGTCGCTGCTGATGTGGACCGACGTGGTGCACCTGCCGGCGATCCAGTTCAAGAACCCGGAGGCCGGCGTCGGCTTCGATGTCGACGGCGATCAGGCGCGGGAGACGCGCAAGCGGATCCTGGACGAGGTGGCAAGCGAGCGGACGCTCATCGCCGGTGGCCATCTCGAATTCCCGGCGCTCGGCACCGTGGACCGGGACGGGGCTGGCTACAGCTTCGTGCCGGTGCTGTGGGTCGACGGCGAGTAACGACGGACAGACATTCAGGGACCGTTCGGGGCGCCAGGGGGCGGCGCCGGACGGCCGAAGCGCGGGGGACGGTCGTCGCGGATCCCGGGCAAGGACGAGAGGTAGGATCGTGGTCATTCAGAAGAATTGGCAGGAACTGATCAAGCCGAACAAGCTGCAGGTCACGACCGGCGACGACCCGAAGCGGGTCGCCACGGTCGTCGCCGAGCCGCTCGAGCGCGGCTTCGGCACGACGCTGGGCAACGCCCTGCGCCGGGTGCTCCTGTCGTCGCTCCAGGGCGCGGCCGTGACCTCGGTGCAGATCGACGGCGTGCTGCACGAGTTCTCGTCGATCCCGGGCGTGCGCGAGGACGTCACCGACATCGTCCTCAATATCAAGACCATCGCGATCCGCTCGCAGACGGATGCGCCCAAGCGCATGACCCTGCGCAAGACCGGCCCGGGCCTCGTCACCGCCGGAGACATCGGCACGGTCGGCGACATCCAGATCCTGAACCCCGATCTCGTGATCTGCACGCTGGATGACGGCGCCGAGATCCGCATGGAGTTCACGGTCGCCACCGGCAAGGGCTACGTCCCGGCCGAGCGCAACCGTCCCGAGGACGCGCCGATCGGCCTGATCCCGGTCGACTCGCTGTTCTCGCCGGTCACCAAGGTCAGCTACCGCGTCGAGACGACCCGCGAGGGCCAGGATCTCGACAAGGACAAGCTGACCATGACGGTCGAGACCAACGGCGCGGTCTCGCCGGAGGACGCGCTCGCCTACGCGGCGCGCATCATCCAGGACCAGCTGCAGGTCTTCGTGAACTTCGAGGATCCGCGCAAGGAAGAGGCCGCACCGCTCGCGCCGCAGCTGCCCTTCAACCCGGCGCTGCTCAAGAAGGTCGACGAGCTGGAGCTGTCGGTCCGTTCGGCGAACTGCCTGAAGAACGACAACATCGTCTACATCGGCGATCTCATCCAGAAGTCCGAGGGCGAGATGCTGCGGACCCCGAACTTCGGCCGCAAGTCGCTCAACGAGATCAAGGAAGTGCTGGCCGGCATGGGCCTGCACCTCGGCATGGACATCCCCGGCTGGCCGCCGGAGAACATCGAGGATCTCGCCAAGCGCTTCGAGGAGCATTACTAGGCCGTCCTCCCGCGCTCCGTCCTCATCCTGAGGTGCCGGAGCGCGACGGAGGCCTCGAAGGAGGCCTCCAGCTGCCACAGCGAGTCCTGGAGCCCTCCTTCGAGGCTGCTGCGCAGCACCTCAGGATGAGGGCTTAGGGTTGGAGTTCCCGCCGCGGGGTCATGCGGAATCAACCGCCCCGTTCCTGGGGCATCCGGCCGTACCGTGGCACGGCGGCCGAGACGAGAAGGAAGCCAGCACATGCGTCACGGTTACCGCGGTCGCCGTTTCAACCGCACCGCCGAGCATCGCAAGGCGATGTTCGCCAACATGTCGGTTGCCCTGCTCAAGCACGAGCAGATCATCACCACCCTGCCGAAGGCGAAGGATCTGCGCCCGGTCGTCGAGAAGCTGATCACGCTCGGCCGCATCGACAGCGTGCACACCCGCCGTCTCGCCATGGCGCAGCTGCGCGACGCCGACATGGTCAAGAAGCTCTTCACGGTGCTCGGCCCGCGCTACAAGGGTCGCCCGGGCGGCTATTGCCGCATCATGAAGGCGGGCTTCCGCCAGGGCGACAACGCCCCGATGGCGGTGATCGAGTTCGTCGACCGCGACGTCGAGGCCCGCGGCAAGGATTCCGGTCCGAGCCAGGTCGCCGAGGCCGCCTGAGCCTCACCGGGCGTCTCCACGCTCCCGTCGATCG
Organism: Methylobacterium sp. P1-11; assembly: GCF_008329595.1. Classification (NCBI taxonomy): domain Bacteria; kingdom Pseudomonadati; phylum Pseudomonadota; class Alphaproteobacteria; order Hyphomicrobiales; family Methylobacteriaceae; genus Methylobacterium; species Methylobacterium sp. P1-11. Next base: position 7,440 of record NZ_NPKS01000054.1, on the reverse strand, counting down.
CGAAGCCGTCCCGGATCAACCCGGGGCGGCTTCGCGCATTTCGGCGCCGTGGGCCGCCCCGAGCTGCCTCGCTGGGCGCAATGACAGGCGACACATAAGAAAACCCGCCGGCTCGCGCCGACGGGTCTGAAGCAGGGTCCACGTTTCGGATGGTCGCGGGAGCTCGCCCTGGCGGCCCGTATCGGACGGGCCGGGAACTCGACCGCGCCGCGCTCCGAAAACCCCTATCCCTGCCGGAACTCGTCCGGTGGACCGTCCTGGTCCGGTTCGTTGTCACGCCTGCGGCGCGGGAAGATGCCGTGATTGCTCATGGTCCACCTCCTCTTCGTATCCCGGGGCCCGCGGGCCCCACGAAGGGAGAATGAGCCGGCAACCAATTGGTTGCAAGCCCCTCAGACCGAAGTCCCGGCCGCGCCGTCGAGCAGGGTGGCGACCCGGGCTGAGAGATCGGCCGAGCGGAACGGCTTGGCGAGCACCGGCAGGTCCGCAGGGATCTGCATGGCGTCGGCGTGGCCCGTCAGGATCAGGACCGGCAGGCGTGGATCCCGGTCACGGATCTCGGCGGCCAGTTCGATGCCGCTCATGCCCGGCATGGCCAGATCGGCGACGACGAGATCGTAGCTGCCGCCCTTCAGGAGCTGCAGGGCGGCCTCGCCGTCGCCAGCCTCCGTGGTGCTGTGGCCGAAGCCGGCGAGGAAGGACGCCGTCACGTGGCGCACCTGCGGATCGTCGTCGACGATCAGGATGCGGGCACGGCGGCCCGCGACCGGAATGGCGCCGGAGGCGACGGCTGCCTGCTCGGGCGCCTGACCGGCGAAGGGCAAAGCCAGCTCGACGCGGGTGCCCTCGCCGACCACGCTGTCGATCACCAGCCGGCCCTTGGATTGCTGCGCGAGGCCGAACACCATGGCGAGCCCGAGACCCGTCCCCTGGCCGACTGCCTTGGTGGTGAAGAACGGCTCGCAGACCCGCCGCAGGATCTCCTCCGGTATGCCGGTACCTTCGTCGGTGACGCTGATGCCCAGATAGGCGCCGTCGGCGATCTCGGGATCGCCGCTGATGCTGAGCAGCCGTGTCGCCACCGTGATGTCGCCTCCCTCCGGCATGGCGTCCCGGGCATTGATGCAGAGGTTGAGCACGGCGAGTTCGAGCTGGTCCGGATCGACCTGGACCGCCGGAAGCCCGGCCTGCAAGTCGGTCCGGACCGTGACGAGGCCGCCGAGGCTGCGCCCGAACAGGTCGCTCATCCCTGTGATCAGGGTGTTCACGTCGACGGCACGCGCCTGCAGGTCGTGGGCGCGGCTGAAGCTGAGGAGGCGCTTCGTCAGCGAGGCGCCGCGCTCGGCCGCCCCGCGGGCGTTCTCGATCAGGCGCTGGACCCGCGGCTGATCGGCGACCTTCGGGCTGGCGAGTTCGAGGCTGCCGAGGATCGCGGTCAGCAGGTTGTTGAAATCGTGCGCGATGCCACCCGCGAGGGTGCCCAGCGCCTGCATCTTGTCGGACTGGCGCAGCCGCGCCTCGAGCGTCCGCTGCTCGGTCACGTCGCGCTCGATCATCGCGAGATGGCTGATCGTGCCGCCCGCGTCGCGAATCGGCACCCGCGTCACGTGACTCCACTGCTCGGCGCCGGTCGGTCCGTCGCTGATGAGGCTCTCGGCGACCCCGCCGGACCGGATCGCCGCCTCATCCGCCGCCGTCACCGCCTCCGCCTTCGGGCCGAGGAGTTCGCCCTCGCGCCGTCCGAGGCAATCGACGATGTCGCGGCCGAGGAGGGCGGCCTTGCGCGCGTTCAGCCGCACGAACCGGCCCTGGGCATCCTTGAAGCTGATCGCGTCCTGGGCATGGTCGAGGAGGCCGCGCAGGAGCGCCCGCTCGGTGGCGAGGTCCCGGCCCAGGCGGTGGCGCTCGAAGGCCTGCCGGACGGTGGAGCGCAAAAGGCCGGCATCCCACGGCTTGGTGACGTAGCCGACGATGCCGCCGCGATTGAGGGCGGCGATCACCGCGGTGATGTCGGCATAACCGGTCAGCAGGATCGCCTGCGCGTCGTGGAAGGTGCGGGCCTCGGCGAGCAGGGCATCGCCGGTCAGGCCGGGCATCCGCTGATCCGAGAGCACCACGGCGATGTCGGGCTCGGCGCGCAGGATCTCCAGCGCCTCGGCCGGGCGCGAAGTCGTCAGGACCCGGTAGGAATCCTCGAACAGGTCCTCAAGGGCGATCAGGATGTCCGGCTCGTCGTCGACGGCCAGGATCGTCCCTACACCTGCCGTACCGTCACTCATGCACTGGCCGCCTGCCGCGGAATCCCGATCACGAAGCAGGCTCCCCCACCCGGGGCCGTCTCCACGGTGAGCGAGCCGCTATGCGCTTGAACGACGCTGTATGCAATCGCAAGACCCAGGCCCGTACCGGATCCGACGGGCTTCGTCGTGAAGAACGGCTCGAAGATCTTTTCGCGCAGCGTATCCGGGATGCCGGGACCGGTATCGCTGATCTGGATCTCATCGAGATCCGGGCTCGACTGAGTCGTGATCCGGATCGTGCCGCCCTTCGGCATGGCGTCGGCGGCGTTGCCCAGGATGTTCATAACCACCTGGTTGAGCAGCGCCGGGGTGCAGTGGATTTCGGAGCGGCCCGCGAAGCTGCGTTCCACGGTGATGCGGTCCCCGAGCTTGTGCTGGATCAGGGCCAAGACCGTCTCGATCGCCTCCGGCACGTTGACGAGGGCGCGCTCCCCCTCGTCCAGGCGCGAGAACTTCCGCAGATTCAGGACCAGGTCCTGGATCCGTGTCAGCCCCATCCGCATGGAGCCGACGCGCTGGCGCGCCTTGTCGATGGCGCGGGCGGCCGCCTCCGGCGCGGCATCCGGCAATTCACCGAGCAGGCGTTCGACCGTGCCCTGATGGGCCAGGATGAAGGCCAGCGGATTGTTGATCTCGTGGGCGATGCCGGCAACCAATTCGCCCAGCGATGCCATCTTGGCGGCCTGAACGAGCTTGGATTGCGCCTCGGTCAGCTGGCGGTTGGCGTCGGCGAGGTCGCGGTTGGCCCGCTCCAGCGCGTCGGCGAGACGCGCCCGGGATTCCGCAGCCTCCGCTTCGGCACGGGCGCGCTCCACCGCCCGCTCACGCTCGCCGAACTGGCCGGCGATGCGCCGGTCGTCCTCCTCCAGCAGGCGCCGTCGCACGAAGCCGCGCACCCGCAGCGCCAGGACCTCGGCGTCGGTCTTCGAGACCACGTCGTCGGCCCCGGCCGCGTAGGCCTCGACCAGGAAGTCCTTGGCCGGATCGCTGCCGGCGATGCCGACGAGGTGGAAGCCGGCGCCCGCCGCCTGTCCGGTGCGACGCTGGCTGATCACCCGGCACAGGGCGAGGCCGTCATAGGCATGTCCCAGGAGATCGACCGTCACGCAGTCGAAGGCCTCGTCACCGGCCGCCGCGTCGAGGGCGGCCAGCGCCGCCTCCGGCCCGTCCACACTCGTCACATGGTGCCCGTCCTGGCCCATCACGCCGGCGAGGAAGGTGCGGTAGGTGGCGCTGCCGTCGATCACCAGAATCCGCCCGCGCCGGAATGCGGCCGCGCCCGGCCCCTCGCCGTCACTCGTCTGGCGGCGCTCGCGCAGCAGGGCGCGGATGCGCAGGATCATCAGGTCGCGGTCGGCGGATTTCGGCAGATAGGCGTCGGCACCGCTCTCGAGGCCCTGGCGCTCGCCGCCGCTGCCGCCGGTCAGCATCAGGACGGGCAGGGCCCGGGTGCGCAGGGACAGGCGCATCTGCCGAATCAGCTCGTCGCCGTTCATGCCCGGCAGGTGGTAATCGGCCACCACGAGATCGGGCTGGCTGTGGTTGAGGTGGTCGAGGGCGGTCTCGGCCGAGGGGCAGCGCTCGACCGCGAATCCGTGCGCTTCCAGCAGCAGACGCAGTTCCAGCGCCTGCGTCTCGGAATCCTCCACCAGCAGGATCCGGGCCGGCACCAAGGCCGTGCCGGTCTCGGTCAAGGTCGCACCCCCGAATCCACGAGGCGCAGAACGTGGTCCGCGACGCGATCGAGGGGGAGGACCGCCCGCGCGGCCCCGAGGCGCACCGCCGCCGCCGGCATGCCGTAGACGACGGCCGTGCTTTCATGCTCGGCCACGGTCTGGGCGCCGGCCTTCTGCATGTCGGCGAGACCGATGGCGCCGTCCTCACCCATGCCGGTGAGCAGCACGCCGATGCCGGAGGCGCCCGACTGCCGGGCCATGGAGCGGAACAGCACCGTGGCCGCCGGGCGCTGGCCCGAGACCGGCGCGGACTCGATCACCCGCAGGATCCGACCCGAACCGATCTCCAGGTGGCGGTCGCCCGGGGCGACGTAGACGCGACCGGGCTCGGCCCGCTCCCCGTCCTGGGCGAGTGCCACCGGCAGGGCCACGACGCTGTCGAGCCAGTTGGCGAAGCCGTCCATGAAGGCCGCGCCCATGTGCTGAACCACGAGCACCGGCAGCGGGAAATCCTTGGGCAGGGCCCCGATCACCCGGGCCAGTGCCGGGGGACCGCCCGTCGAGGCGGCGATGCCGAGGAGGCTCGGGGCCTGACCGGGCAGCTCGGACGGTGGCGCGGAGGGCGCGGCGCCGGCGCGGCCCGCCCATTCGGTGCCGATCGGGCGGCGGCGGATGACCGGAACCTGGGCCATGATCCGCAGCTGGGTGCAGATCTCGCCGGCCACACCCTCGTAGCCGGCATGGGTGGTCGCCACCGGCTTCTCGACCACCGACAGGGCCCCGGCCCGCAGCGCGTTCATGGAGATGCGCAGCGAGGAATCCTCCACCGAATCCGCCACCACGACGATCGGGGTCGGGTTCTCGGCCATGATCCGGCGCGTCGTCTCCAGCCCATCGATCCCCGGCAGGCGGATATCCATCGAGATCACGTCCGGCCGGACCGTCCGGAGCTTATCGAGCGCCTCCTCGCCGGAGGCGACCGCGGCCACGATCTCGAGACGGGGATCGCGGGAGACGATGTGGCGCAGCAGCTCGCGCACCACGAGGCTGTCCTCCACGAGCATCACACGGACGGGGGTCATAGGAGCTGCCCGATCGTATCCAGCAACTGGCGCTGGTCGAACTTCTGTTTGGTCAGATAGGCATCGGCGCCGAGATCCAGGCCCCGGGCGACGTCGGCGGCGTCCCCGCGGGAGGTCATCAGGATCGTCGGAAGGCGGGCGAAACGCTCATCGGCCCGCAGGGCCTTGAGGAGGCCGAAGCCGTCGAGCCGCGGCATCTCCACGTCGGCGAGTATCAGGTCGACGGGCTCGATCTCGGCGCGCAGCCGGTCGAGGGCATCCTGCCCGTCGACGCAGACGACCACGCGGTAGCCGGCGGCTTCCAAGATTCCCTTCTCCAAGGTCCGGGTGGTGATCGAATCGTCGACGACCAGGATCGTCGCGCGTGCGGACGCGCTCGGCGAGGCGTGAGTCGTCGAACGTGGAGCCGGCGCCATCGTTCCGAGCGGACCGCCCGATGCCCCGGCCAGAGCCCGCACCGCGAGCCCCTCGGGGTCGAGGACGAGGACCGGCACGTCCCCGTGCAGCACCGCCGTGCCGGCGATCAGGCCCGGATCGGCCCCGAAGGCGGGCGCCGGCAGGACCAGGAACGACCGGACGTCGTGCAGGCGATCGACCGCGAGGGCCAGACGGCCGCCGCCGGTCCGCAGCACCACGGCGGTCAGCATGCCGGGATCGGCCGGATCGGCGACCTGTCCGAGGATCGCGGCGAGGTCGGTCACCGGGTGGCTCGTCGCCGCATCGCCCGTGCCGAGCCGCACGATCGTCCGGCCCATCGCGACCGGCAGCTCGCTCCGCCGCAGGCGCAGCAGGCGCTCCACGGCGCCCCCGGGCAGCGCGTAGCTGCGCCCGGCCGCCTCGACCAGCAGCAGGCTGCGCCGGGCCGCCGAGAGCGGTAGGCTGAAGACCAGGGCGGTGCCGGCCGGATCGCGCGGTTCCAGGCGGACGCTGCCCATGAGCTGGCGGGCCGCGTCCGCCGCGACCGACAGGCCGTAACCGCGTCCCGACAGGGTATCGACCGCCTCGGCGGTGGAGAAACCGGGCTCGAAGACGAGGCGCAGCAGGGTCTCCGGATCGGCGGCGGCCGCGGGGCCGAGGAGGCCGCGCGCCCGGGCCGTCGCCTCGATCCGGGCGAGGTCGGGCCCGGGCCCGTCGTCGAACACGGTGACCTGCAGGCGGGCGCCGCGCACCGCGACCTCGAGCCCGAGGCCCAGCGCCTCCGGCTTGCCGGCCGCGCGGCGCACCTCCGGCGCCTCCCAGCCGTGGCTGAAGGCGTTGCGCAGGGCGTGGAGCAGCGGATCCTTCAGGGCTTGCAGCGTGCCGCGCTCCACCGGCAATTCGAGGCCGCGCAGGTCGATATCGACTTCCCGGCCCTGCTCGCGGGCGGTCTCGCGCAGCGACCGGGCGAGCGGAGCCAGGACGGTCTCGGCCGGAACCAGGGCCAGACGCTCGGCAGCGGCGCGGACGCGGGTCGCGGCCCCCTCGACCGCGCTGGTCGCGGAGGCCTGGCGCCGGGCGAGATCCGCGGCCTCCCGGGCGAACGTGCCGGCACGCGCCGCGAAGGCGCGCCATTCCGGCCGCTCCCCATCCGCCCCCGCCGCGAGGGCCTCGGCGCCGAGACGCAGGTCGCGGGCGAGGCGGGCGAGCCGCGCCAGCCCGTCGGCCGCGGGCGCCTGGCCCGCCAGGGTGCTGGCGAGATCGTGGCTCGCCCGCGCCAGCACCTCGACGGCCTCCGCCGGCACCCGCAGGATCGCCGCGGAGGCCTCCGCGGGCTCGGAGCCGGGCTTCGGCGCGGGTGCGGCCGGTGCCGGCGCGGCCGGCAGCGCGGTCGCGGCCGGCGGGGCTGCGGGCGCGGCGGGGGAAGTCGGGGCCGGATCCGGCAGTGGAGCGGGAGAGGATGCCGGCGGCGCCTCGCCCGGAAGCCGGAGCAGGCGCCCGAGGGCCGCCAGGGCGTCGGGGGGCATGTCCGGGCCGGCCCCGTCGGTGAGACCGGCGACGTAGGATTCGATCCGGTCGAGGACGAGGTGGACGGCGTTGGCCGCCTCGCGGTCGAGGGCGGTGGCGCCGGTGCGCACGCCCTCGAACAGCGTCTCCAGGCGGTGGGCGACCGCCTCGACCGCCGGGAGGTCGACGGCGCGCGACGCCCCCTTCAGGCTGTGGGCCCTGCGGAAGACGTCGTTCCAATCTGGCGTGGCGCTGCCGAGCGCCCCGCGGATCGCCGCGACGTGCTCCCGGTGCTCGACGTCGAAAGCGGCGAGCAGGAGCTTGCGAATGTCCTCGGCCAAGGGGCGCCCGCCTCAGTGCCGGTAGCGTTCGGCCAGCGCCATGAGGGCCTGGGCGAGTTCGGTGAGGTTGGCGGAGGCGGCCTCGACCTGGCGTGTGCCGGCCGCGGTCTGCTGGCTG
>NZ_NPKS01000053.1:0-27165 GCF_008329595.1 Methylobacterium sp. P1-11 | reverse complement strand
CGTGATCTCGGCCGTCTTGCCGTCGGGCTGGCGCCACTTGGCCGTCGGAAACCGCCCCGAAATCCGCTCGATATCCGCAAACACACGGTAGCGCCGCTCACCGTGCAGGCGTGCCACGGCCGCCTCGAAATAGCTCCGGTAGTCGCCGTCGACTGGACTGCGGCTCCGCGACGAAGGGCATTGAAGATCCGCGATCGAGGTGAGGCGCATGCGAAGGTTACCCCTGACGTCGTGGCGTCCGACGGCAGGCGCGCTCTGCGACCTCTGCGGTATCGGATCGGCGACCGGTGATCGCGCTCTCTCGTCTGTCTCCTATGGTCAAAGCCGGCATTGATCGCGATCAATCTTCTGAACCGTGCCTCGCGGCCGAGCTGGCTCCGAAAGCCCGCGTGATCGCGGCGCGGGCCATACGAGCGCCTCTCAGGACGACCTGCACCGGACGATCCCCGAGCGGGCGTCGACGGGGCCGGCTGGCGGGTCGGCGGGGGCCGATCAGGATCGGACGGCGGGCGACCGGAATGCCTTGATCCAGCGCAAGGCCTAGCTCCTCGTTGCAGCGCAAAACGAGCCGTCCGGTACGGTCACTACCTGCCCGACTGCCAAGGAAACCATGATATGCGTGTCTCGTCCCTCGTCGTCGCCGGCGCCCTGCTGAGTTGCTCGGCTCTCCCGGTCCTCGCGTCCTCTTGCACCCAGCAGATCGGCGCACTCCAGCGGCGCCTCGACAGCGTCGGGGCGGTGCGGGTCGCGGGTCTCGAACCCGGACACACCCTGACCACCGGCTCGCTCAAGGCCCTCCCGCGCGTCCTGCCGGTTCAGCCGAGCAGCGAGCAGACCACGCCCACCCGCGAGAGCGTCGCGGCGGCCAGGCTTCTCATCCGAGAGGCCCTGGACGAGGATCGCGAGGGTAACCAACGCGCGTGCGAGAACATCCTCACGGATGCCAAGCGCCTCATCGGCCCGCTCCCGTAGGCGCTGAACAGCGCTCTCCGCAGGCCGCCTGCAACGGCGGACGCGGCCGGAGCCGCGCGATCCGGCCGACGAGTCCGAAATCCGGATCGCCCCCTTACGACCCATCCGCGCTCGGCGGGCGGACCATCGGCCTCGGCCGAAAGCGAGTTCGCCCCCCCATCATTCCGCATGGCTTGAGGGACTTACCGATGTATCAGGCTTCGACAGGCATTCCGACCTCTGCACCAGTGCCGGCCGCGACACCGGTGCCGTACAGGGCCTTCTTCGTCGCTCCGAACGGGCGTGTGCTCGGGATGGTCCCCCTGGAAGCGTCCTGCGAAGCGGAAGCCCGGGTCATGGCAAGCGAGCTCGTCGCGGACGGTATCGTCGAACTCTGGGCCGGGCTCCAGGTGGTTGCGCGTTTCGAGGGCATGGCCGCGGGCGTCGGCGCTGAAACTTCGAAGACTCCCGTCGTCTATCGATCCTGATCCGCGGCCGAGATCCCTGCTGCACCGCGACCTGACGCGGCTGCGGCGAATTGATGGGCTTGATCCGTCAACGCCTCCATCCGCCATCCGGGAAGAGCGGCTGGCCGGTGAGCGGTTTCGCGCACCGTCCCGATCGCGAAAGATGCCTTTCCTGTCATCGTGTACGGTGCGCGGTCGAATTCTTGGTTCTGAAATTATGAGTTCCGATACGACTTCGTCGAATATCCCGGTCTCAGAACGTCGTCGTCTCTCGGTTCGATCGCGATGCCTTATCCGTGTTGCTGCCAAAGTGGCAGCATTGATCTCGATCAAAGGCGCCTGAAAATTTTTACAGCGCCATGCAATACTTTGGTATGGGGGCAGCGTTAACCTGTCTTTAGGTCCGCCGCGACGAAATCAATTCATTCGCACCGGCAGCCAACGCGATCCTAAATTTGCGACGCCCGGACGATTGCCCGGCCTTGCTGCATGCTGGTGCGTCCTGGAGTTGATTATGCAGAACACGGCCGCTCCATCCTCGCGCAAGAGCCACGCGCTGCGCTCTATCAAAATCAAGATGATTGCCGTCTCAGGTCTGTGCGTGACACTGACCACGGCGAGCTTGGTCGGATACGGGCTCTACGCCTCGTCGAGCACGAGTGCCCTCGTCTCGAAATCGACCGAAGAAATCCTTGAGCGCAAGAGCAAGGAGAATATTCAGGGGCTGGCAGCCAACCAAGCCTCCACGATCCGGAGCAAGCTGGACTTCGCGTTCAACGCCGCACGGAATTCCGCCGGCATGATGGCCATTGTCGCGGCCGGAAAGAAGAGCGCGTCGCGCGAGGCCGTCCGTCGCCTGCAGCTCAACGATTTCCTTCTCGGCGTTCTGCAGCGCAATCCCGATTTCAACGGCGCCTACAGCGCCTGGGAGCCCAATGCGATAGACGGCGCCGACGAGGCTTTCAGCGATCGCCGGGAGCTTGGTTCCGATCAAACCGGCCGGGCCTTGCCCTACTGGACCCGGACTGCCGATGGGAAGATCGCCCTGCAGCCGCTTGTCGAATACGACAGCGAGGAGCAGCACGCCAACGGCGTCGCGAAGGGCGGCTGGTACATCGGTCCGAAGCGGACCGGCCGCGAGAGCATGCTGGCACCGCTTCCCTACATCGTGCAGGGCAAACCCGTATACCTCGCCACGATCTCCGTGCCGATCATGGTGGACGGCCGATTTCTGGGCGTAGCAGGAGCGGACTTCGATCTCGCCTTCGTTCAGAAGGCCGTCGAAGGAGTGAACGGAGCCCTCTACGAGGGCAAGGGCTCGGTCGCGATCGTTTCGCAGACCGGTCTTGTCATCGCCTCCAGCCGCCATCCCGAGGGGGTCGGCTCCGCGCTGAGCAAAGTCGATGGGACGTGGCAAAACTATGCCGACCAGTTGCGCACCGGTGCGAGCTTCGTCGGCCAGGATCCCGCTCTGGACGAGATCCGTGTCGTCACTCCGATCACGCTCGGCCGTACCGGCGAGACATGGTCCGTCCTCATCGCCGTCCCACGCGCTTTGGTGATGGCGGATGCGGCGAACCTGAGCGCGGCGATGGCGGATCGGAGCCATCGGGACCTGCTCATGCAGCTTTTGGTCGGAGGTCTCGTCACCGCCGTCGGCATCGCCATCATGTTCGCGTTCTCGACGAGCATCACCACTCCGATCAAGCGGCTGACCCAGGCTCTGCGCGACATGGCTCAGGGCCGTACTTCGGAGACGATTCCCGGTTCGGAGCGCGTCGATGAAATCGGCGATATCGCCCGTGCTGTGGACCAGATTCGGATCCTGACTCAGGAAGAAGCGGAGCAGCGGGCCGCCGTCACCGAAACGGAACGCCTTAAGCTCGAAGAGCAACGGCGGCATACGCTTCACGATATGGCTCAGGCCTTCGAAGCCGCCGTCGGTGGCATTGTCGAGGCTGTCTCGGCCTCGGCCACTGAGCTTCAGGCCACGGCCGGCGCGATGGCAAGCACCGCAGCAGAAACGGCAAGCCAATCGGGAACGGCAGCGGGCGCGGTCCGTGAGGCGGCCGCAAACGTGAATACAGTCGCGGCCGCCGCCGAACAGCTCGGATGCTCCGTCCACGAGATCGGCCAGCAGGCGGGCAGCTCCGCGACTCTGGCTCGCGAGGCTGCGAACGAAGCGAGCCAGACCGAAGCGCTGGTCCGCGAACTCACGGACATTGCGGCGCGCGTCGGCGACGTCGTCGGCATGATCTCCAATATTGCCGGGCAGACCAATCTGCTCGCCCTCAACGCGACGATCGAAGCGGCCCGTGCCGGGGATGCCGGTAAAGGCTTCGCGGTCGTGGCCGCCGAGGTCAAGGAACTTGCGAGCCAGACGGCCCGTGCGACCGATGAGATCGGCGGCCAGATTGGCAAGATCCAGGGGGCGACCGGCCAGGCGGTTCAGGCGATCGGCAGCATTGCGGCGCGTATTCAGGAGATCAGTCGCGTGGCGACGACGATCGCGGCGGCGGTCGAGCAACAAGGAGCAGCCACGCAGGAGATCGTCCGGAACGTCAACAAGGCGGCAGTCGGGACAAGCGAAGTTACGGCCAATGTGGAGGGTGTCGCCGGTGCGGCTGAGGAGACAGGCGCTGCGGCCGCACAGGTTCTGACCTCATCGACGGAACTCTCGCGCCATTCCGAGCAGCTCAGTGCCGAGGTCGCCAACTTTCTCGCGACCGTCAGAGCTGCGTGATCGAAGGGGCCGGGCAGGCAAAAGCGGCCTGCCCGGTTTTCATTGGTGTTGCGCTTCCGCGGATGCAAACCGGATTTTCCATGCCGCCGGCCAGCCGTAACAGCTTGCCTTGAGGTCGATGGTGCATGACGCCTCCACGTTGGGTTCGACATCGGAATTTGCCGCCTACCAAGACGCGGCCCTGGCTAAGGGGCGCAGTCGGGTCCACGCGATGACACAGGAAACGGGCGCGACGGCAGCGAGATAGTTGCAGGACAAGCGGTCATGGTAGGTCGCGACCCGTCAACAGTTCTTGGGACGGCCGAACAGGCACTCAATCTGATCGCGCCGCGCATGAGCGATCCGGATGTGCTTCTACGGTATCGTCCGGGTAGCCGTGGACAGGATGGTAGCGATCACCGTGCGGATCTTACGCCGATCCCTAGGCTCTGTGCGTGGGAGGCTTCACCAACGATCAGGCGACCGGGTGGGACGACGGCCCGGAGCGATCTAGGTTGACAGGCGCTGCTAGACCCGGCGCTGAGACTACCTGTTGTAGCCGTTGTGGATCGCCGTTGGCGGGCCGTAAGCTCACGGCATAGCTTGCCGATGGCATCCGAGCTTCAGCACACCATTGCTCCTTCGAGACCGCAGACTTGGTCGTGGAGCACGCCCCGGGACGCCTCATCTCATCTTGAGCCATAGCCCATCCGATGCCGTCTCGATCTCGAAGACGCGAAGGGCCCGAAACGTCCAGCCCTGCGAGACAGAACCATCCCGGAGGTCAAATGAGGCGAGATGCCTTGGGCAGAGCAGCCGTCCCGCGACGCACCGCCCGAGAGCCAGGTCGGCTCCCTCATGGGGGCAAGCGCGCTCGGCGGCCACGATCCGCGCGCCGGCCCGCACGAGGAGCAAATGGCGGCCGGCCACGGTGACCGGGAGCAGGTCCCGGTCGCCGAGAAGGTCGATCGGGCCGAGGTGGATCTGCCCTGGCAGGTCCCTCTCAGCCACCGAGATAGGCGTCCCGTACATGGGGATCGGCGATGAGGTCCTGCCCGCGCCCCTCGAGGACGATGCGGCCGGTCTCGAGCAGGTAGGCGTAATCGCAGAGTTCGAGGGCTGCGAATGCGTTCTGCTCGACGAGCAGCACGGTCGTGCCGGCATCGCGGATCGCCCCGATCACCGCGAACATCCGCTCGACGATGTTGGGGGCGAGCCCCAGCGAGGGCTCGTCGAACAACACGAGCTTCGGGCGCCCCATCAGCGCCCGGCCGATGGCCAGCATCTGCTGCTCGCCGCCCGACAGCGTGCCAGCCGCCTGGTCGCGACGCTCCGCGAGGCGCGGGAACTCCCCGTAGATGCGCGTCAGGTCCGCCGCGACCGCCGCCCGGTCGCGGCGCAGATAGGCGCCCATGGCGAGGTTCTCGGCGACCGTCATCTGCGGGAAGACGCGCCGCCCCTCCGGGCAATGGGCGATGCCCGCGGCCAGGATCCGGCGGGGCTCCACCCCCGCGATGTCCCGGCCGGCGAACCGGATCGCGCCGGAGCGCGGCGGGACGAGGCCGGAGATCGCCCGGAGCGTCGTGGATTTGCCGGCGCCGTTCGCGCCGACGAGGGCCACGAGCTGGCCCTCGCGCACGTCGATCGTGAGCCCCTTCAGCGCCGTGACGTGGCCGTAGCCGCAGACGAGGTCGCGGATCTCAAGCATGGACCGCCTCCTGCGCGGCGGCGGCCTGCCGGGCGGCGCTGCCCTGGCCGAGATAGGCCTCGATCACTGCCGGGTCGCTGCGGATCCGGTCCGGCGGCCCCTCGGCGATCAGGCGACCGTAGTTGAGGACGACGATGCGGTCGGAGACCTCCATCACCATCGGCATGTCGTGCTCGACGAGCAGGATGGTGATGCCGCGCTCGCGGATCTGCCGGATCAGCCGTACGAAGACCCGTGTCTCGGAGGCATTCATCCCCGAAACCGGCTCGTCGAGGAGTAGCATGGCGGGCTCGGTGGCGAGCGCCAGCGCCACCCCGACGAGGCGCTGCTCCCCATAGGCCAGGGCGCCGGCCTTCTCGTGCGCTCTGGCGGCGAGCCCGACCCAGTCGAGGAGCGCCTCGGCGCGGGCCCGCATCCGCCTCTCGCCACCGCTCGAGCGGCCGAGGAGCGCGTCGAGAACGGCTAAGCGGCCCGACGCGACGCTCATCTGGTGCAGGCCGATCATCACGTTGTCGAACACCGTATCGTCCGGGAAGACGCTGGTGCGCTGAAAGGTGCGGGCGAGGCCGAGCCGCGTGATTGCGTGCGGCGCCAGCCCGCGCAGGGACGTGCGGCGGAAGCGGACCGCACCCTGGCTGGGCTTGAGGAAGCCGGTCATCACGTTGAAGGCCGTCGTCTTGCCGGCCCCGTTCGGTCCGATCAGGCTGACGATCTCGCCCTCGTGGACGTCGAAATGCAGGTCGGCGATGGCGACGAGACCGCCGAAGCGGACGCCGACATGCTCGACCGAGAGGATCGCGCTCATCGCTGCACCGCCGGATTGACCGTGAGGACGGGCGCGGCCGGGGCCGGCCGGCGGCCGAGGAGCGCCGCCAGTCCCGGCACGATGCCCCGCGGCATCACGAACAGAATCACGATCAGCACGAGGCCGTAGACGATCCACTGCGCCTCCGGCGCCATGACCGGGCGGAGCGCCACCGGCAGCAGGCCGAAGATCAGGCCGCCGACGACCGGCCCCATCAGGGTGCCCTTGCCGCCCGCCACGACCATGATGACCATGCTGACCGTGGTGGCGAACAGGAACACGTCGGGATCGATGATCCGCAGGTAATGGGCGTAGAGGCTGCCCGCCGCGCCGGCCATCGCGGCCGAGATCACCGCCGCCACCGTCAGCGTACGGGTGGCGTTGATTCCGACCGAGAGTGCCAGAGGCTCGTTCTCCTTGAGGCCCCTCATCGCCCGGCCGAATCGTCCGCCGACCAGGCGGGCGATCGCGAGGTAGCAGAGCGTCCCCACGGCCAGCACGAGGTAGTAGTTCTGAAGCTTGGTCTTGAGGGTCCACATCCCGAGCCCCGGCAGGCCGAGGGTGATGGCGGGTATGTTGGTGAGCGCCAGCGGCCCCTGCGTCAGCTCCACCCAGTTGAGGGCCACGAGCCGCACGACCTCGGCGAACGAGATCGTCACGATCACAAAATAGGCGCCTCGGACCCGGAAGGAGAGCCGCCCGATCAGGTAGCCGCAGCCGCCCGCCGCGACCGTCGCCAGCAGGAAGCCGGCCGCCGCCGGCCAGGGCTCGTGGACCGCCCGGATCCCGAAGCCGAGATCGACGTCGAAGCCGAGGCTCGTCAGCGCGCTGACATAGGCCCCGATCCCGAAGAACGCGATGTGGCCGAGGCTGAGCTGCCCGGTGAAGCCGAGGAGCAGGTTCAGGCTCATGGCGCCGATCGTCAGGATGCCGGTCACAATCAGCGCATTGAGGAGGTAGGGGTTGGCGCCGAGCGCCAAGGGCAGGGCGACGAGGCCGGCTAGCAGCGCGAGCGGGAGGAGCCGGTTCATCCGATGCGCTCCGCCTTCGCGAACAGCCCGGTGGGCCTGCAGAGCAGCACCGCGATGATGATCAGGAACCCCATGGCGTCCCGGTAGCCGGAGGAGACGTAGCCGGCGCCCAGTTCCTCGGCGAGCGCCAGGATGAAGCCGCCGATCGCCGCGCCGGTGACGTTGCCGAGCCCGCCCAGGATGACGATGGCGAAGGCCTTGAGCTCGGCGAGGCCGCCCATCTGCGGGAACACCACGTAGACGGGGCCGAGGAGCGCGCCGGCCGCCGCGGCCAGCGAGGAGCCCAGGGCGAAGGTCGCGGTGTAGATCCGGCGCACGTCGACGCCCATCAGCGCCGCCGTGTCGGAATCCTGGAAGGCGGCGCGCATGGCGAGCCCGAGCTTGGTGCGGTTGATCAGCGCGTAGGTCAGGGCGATCAGGGTCAGCGCCGCGCCGAGCACGAACAGCCGCAGCCAGGAGACCGAGACGGGGCCGATCTGGAGCGGCGCCTCGGGGAACGGCGACGGGATCGCCTTGGCGACGCCGCCGAAGGTCCAGAGCGTGCCCGATTGCAGGATGATGCCGGCGCCGATCATCACCAGCATGGTGGTGTCTATGTCCGAGCCCCGGAACGGGCGCAGCAGCACGAGCTCGATCGCGGCCCCGAGCAGGAGCCCCCCGAGGATCGCCACCGGGAGCGCCAGGAAGAAGTTCAGGCCGAGGGCGGCGACGGCCAAGTACATCACGTAGGCGCCGACCGTGTAGAGCGCGCCGTGGGTGAAATTCACGACGTTCATGATCCCGAAGATCAGCGTCAGGCCGATCCCCAGCAGCGCGTAGGTGCCGCCGAGGATGAGCGCGTTGACGAGGTGCTGGATCAGTTCGTTCACGGGCGGCCTCCGAGGGTGCGCCCCGGCCCGGAGGCCGGTGGACGGGCGAAGGGACCGGGGTCAGAGCACCGGTCCGGGGGCGCTCAGAGCGCCGGCACGATCACCTTCCCGTCCTTGATCTCGATGAGGTAGACGTCGGGCTTGCTCTGCCCGCTTTCCTTCCCGGCCGGGCCGGCCTTGGCGAAGCGGATCGGCCCGTTGAGCCCGACGAAGTCGACCGACCAGAAGGCCTTGGTGATCGCGGCCGGATCGGCCGATCCGGCCTTCTCGATGGCGTGGGCGATCGCGCGGATGCCGTCGTAGCCGCGGAAGCTCTCGGTCACGCCGGCGAAGTCGAAGCCGCGCTTCTTCCACGCGGCGATGAAGGCCTCGGTGGCCTTCGGATCCGGCGTCTTGTCGGGCGACCAGGGCAGGAACGTCGTGAGGTGCATCGTGCCGTCGGCCGCCGAGCCCGCCTGGGCGATGATCTGGTCCGGGTTCTGAGATCCGCCGGTGGTAATCACCCGCTTCTTCAGGCCGAGCGCCGCCATCTGCTTGAACAGCAGCACGAGCTGATCCACGGAGCTCGTGATCATGATCGTATCGGCATCCGACGCCTTCAGCTTGGCGAGCTGGGCGCTCATGTCCTGCGCGCCCTGGTCCATGGTCTCGACGAGGCCGACCGCGACGCCCTTGTCTTTGAGCATCCTGCCAAAATCCGTCGCGGCGCCGCGGCCGAAATCGTTGTTGAGGACCAGGAAGTCGACCTTCTTCAACCCGAGGCGGCCGATCATGGGCGCGAAGGTCTCGGCCTCGAGCGACGAGGGCGGCGAGATCCGGAACACGTAGGGGTTACCCGAGGTCGTGATCTTGCCGGACGAGGAGGTCTCGACCAGCATCGGCGTCTCGTAATCCGCGAGCTTGGGCATCACGGCGAGCGTCAGGCTGGAGCCCCAGGCGCCCATCATCACCGGGGTCTTGTCGCTGGTGATCAGCTTCTCGGCGACCGCCGCGGCCTCGGTCGGGTTGCTCTTGTTGTCCTCGATCACGAGCTCCAGCGTCTTGCCGAGCACGCCGCCCTTGGCGTTGATCTCGTCGGCGGCGATCTTGGCGCCGTTCACCACGTAGGTGCCCGAGGCCGCGAACGGCCCGGTCAGCGGCTCGTTGACGCCGATGCGGATCGCGTCCGCCCGGGCGCCCGTCGCCGCGAGCGCCAGCAGGATCGCGGTGGTGAGGGTGAACCTGCCAGGCATTCTGGTGTCTCCGGTGCGTTGGACGGGGCGGGGTGAGATCAGGCGCGGCCGAACCAGGCCGCGAGGCGGGCGCGGGCGAGGCCGAGGAGCAGGCGGAGCGGGTTGAGGCCCGCGGGCGCCGGTGCGGCGACACCGGACAGCCGGGCATCGAGGTTGCGGGAAAACTCCGCCGCGATGCGGCCGGCGAGGTCGCGCACGAGGCCGGGACGGCCGAACTGGGCGAGCGGTCCGGTCAGGGTGTAGCCTACGTCGAGTTCGACCCGGGCGGTGCCCGGCGTCGGTCCCGCGCCGACCCGGTAGAGGATCCGGCCCTCGGTGGCCGAGCGGCCGCCCGCGTCGCTGCCGGCCCCGTGGACCGCGCCGGTCCGCGCGGCCTCCTCCCGCGCGAGGCGGGCGCGGCCGCGGAACGTCGCGGCGATCGGTCCGATCCGCACTTGCAGGCCGCCCTCGACCGTGTCGGGGGCGGGCCGCGCCGTCAGCACCGCACCCGGCAGGCAGGCGGCGACCGCCGCGATGTCGCCGAGCATCGCGAAGACGGCTTCCGGCGACTGGGCGAGGTCGAGCGTCTGCGTGAAGCTGTGGGCCGGCGCGAAGGCCTCGGACAGGTCCGCCACCGCAGCGGGCGCCGCCGAGCGGACGGGGTCCGACGGCCGGTGCGGGGGCGCAGCCATCGCCGCGCCGACCCGGGCGCCGACCGGGCCGAGGGCTCGCGCCGCGCCGGTGTCCGCGGGAACGCCGCGCGTCCGCCGCGCCGCGATCACCGCCATCACTGCCCGGACGATGCCGGCATAACCGGTGCAGCGGCACAGGTTGCCCGACAGGCCGACCCGGATTCGCCGTTCGTCGGCCTCGGGCAGCCTCAGGACCAAGTCGCGGGCGGCCACCAGCATCCCGGGCGTGCAGTAGCCGCACTGGAGCGCGTGCTCGCGGTTGAAGGCAGCCCGCAGCTCGCCGGCGATCTCGTCTGTATCGAGTCCCTCGATCGTCGTGACGGCGGCGCCCGCGCAGGCGCCCGCGAAGGTCAGGCAGGCGCGGGCCGGCTCGCCGTCGAGCAAGATCGTGCAGGCGCCGCAGACGCCGTGCTCGCAGCCCAGATGCGTGCCGGTGAGATCGAGCCCGTCGCGCAGCACGTCCCCGAGATGGCTGCGCGGCTCGGCCGCGACCCGCACGGCGCGGCCGTTGACCGTCAGCGCGAGGGCCAGGCGGGACGGCCCGGGTTCGGCCAGCGCGGCGCTCATGCGGCCTCCGGAAGGGTCGTGGATCGGGGATCGGGCTCGGCCGCCGCGGCCACCGCGCGGCCCAGCACCGTCACGTGGATGTGCCGCTCGACCGCATCGTCCATACCGGCGTCCCGCAGAACCTGGTCGGCGGCCTGGGGGTCGAAGCGCCCGGCGAAGTCGGCGCCGATGCGGCCGCCGAAGAGCGGGCGGGCGTCGGCCAGGAGCACGGGCGGCCCTTCGACCGCGCCGATCACGGCCCGGCCGCGGCCTGCGCCGGGTTCGAGGCGCACGGCCCCGATGGCGTGGGCGAACTCGCCGATCTTCGCGCAGTGCTTGACATAGCCCCAGGCCGCACCCGCCGCCAGCGCCGGCACGCGCACGGCGACGAGGATCTCGTCCGCGCCGAGCGCGACCGCGAGGGCTCCGGTCACGAAGTGCTCCACCGGCAGGGTGCGGCGACCGTCCCGCCCCGCGATCTCGACCTCGGCGCCGAGGGCCGTCAGGGCACTCACCCAGTCGGCGGCCGGGTCGGCATGGACCAGGCTGCCGCCGACCGTGCCGCGGTTGCGCACTGGCCGGTAGGCGATCGCGGCCGCGACCCGGCGCAGGGCGCCGCCGGTGAGGTCCGGGACGCGCCCGTCCTCGATGTCGGCATGGGTCACGCAGGCTCCGAGCACGAGCGTGTCGCCCTCGACCCGCGCCTCCCGGAGCTCGGGCACGCCGGTGATGTCGAGGATCAGAGCGGGCTCGACGAGGCGCAGGTTCAGCATCGGCCCGAGGGACTGACCGCCCGCGATCAGCTTCACGCCGGCGGGGGCCCCGGCGAGGCGCGCCAGCAGCGCGGGCAGGCTGTCGGGGCGCTCCCAGGCGAAGGCGGCGGGCTTCATGCGGCCTCCCGCTCGGTCACGGCCGCGGTTCCGGCGGCGAGCACCGCCTCCACGATCCGCCGGGGGGTGATGGGCGAATGCAGCAGCTCCACGCCCAGTGGCGCGAGGGCGTCGTTGACGGCGTTGGCGAGCGCCGCCGGCGGCGCGATGGCGCCGCCCTCGCCGATCCCCTTCTGGCCGAAGCGCGTGTAGGGCGAGGGCGTCTCCATGTGGTCGATGCGGGCCATCGGCACGTCGGCGGCACCGGGCAGCAGGTAGTCGGCGAAGGTCGAGGCGAGCGGCTGGCCGCGGGCGTCGAAGCGCATTTCCTCGAACAGAGCCGTGCCGATCCCCTGCGCGAGGCCGCCGTAGATCTGGCCGTCGACCACGAGGGGGTTCACCAGCGTCCCGCCGTCCTCGACGATGGCGTAGTCGAGGATCTCGACCGCCCCGAGATCGGGATCCACCGCCACCACGGCGGCGTGCGCCGCGTACGAGAAGGTGCCGGAATCGCGCACCGGCTTGTAGCCGGCGGTGACTTCGAGGCCGCCGGGATCGGTGTCGGGCGCGAGGTCCTGAGGGCGCCGGTACCAGGTGCGGGCGATGGCCTCGAGCGGGACGTCGCCGGAGGGGCCGATGACGTGGCCGCCTTCGAACCGGCATTCCTCGGGCCGCGCCTGGAGCAGATGGGCGCCGATCCGCACGGCCCGGGCCCTTAGCTCCTCGCAGGCCGTCGCCACCGCGCCGCCAGCCATCACCATCACGCGGGAGCCCCAGGACC
The DNA here is from genome assembly GCF_008329595.1 of Methylobacterium sp. P1-11. Taxonomy (NCBI): domain Bacteria; kingdom Pseudomonadati; phylum Pseudomonadota; class Alphaproteobacteria; order Hyphomicrobiales; family Methylobacteriaceae; genus Methylobacterium; species Methylobacterium sp. P1-11. Next base: position 14,513 of record NZ_NPKS01000053.1, on the reverse strand, counting down.
CGGTGGAGTAGGGGGTCATGGCGGTGTCGCCGTGGACGAGGCGGGTGCGCGCCACCGGGACGCCCAGGATCTCGTGGGCGACCTGCGCGAGGGTCGTTTCCAGGCCCTGGCCGTGGGAATGGGCGCCGATCCGCAGTTCCAGCCCGCCATCCGGCGTCAGGCGGGCGCTGGCCTGCTCGTGGCCCGGCACCATCGGGATTCCCCAGCCGGAATAGACCGACGTGCCGTGCGCGGCCTGCTCGCAGTAGATCGCGAGACCGAGGCCGATCCGGCGACCGTCCGGCTCGCCCCGAAGCTGGCGGGCGCGGACTGTCTCCACGTCGACGGCCTTCAGCGCCCGGGCCAGGGCCTCCGGATAGTCGCCGCTGTCGAAATGCTTCTTGGTGATGTTCTCGAACGGCATCTGCTCGGGCCGCACGAGGTTCTTCTCGCGTACAATCTCGGGCGCGACCCCTGCCGCGCGGGCGACGGCATCGAGCACCAGTTCAAGGGCGAAGCAGACGCCGGTGCGCGCGACGCCCCGGTAGGGCAGGATCGGGCACTTGTTGGTCGCCACCGACCACGTCCGGCAGCGATAGGCCGGGAAGTCGTATGGGCCCGGCAGGATGCTGGCGACCTGCGCGGCCTCCAGGCAGGCCGAGAACGGGTAGGCCGAGTAGGCGCCGGAATCGACGGTCGTCTCGCAGTCGATACCGCGCAGGGTTCCGTCGCGCTCCGCGTAGGCGGTGATGCGGTAATGGTGCTCGCGGCAATTGGCGTTGGCGGTCAGGTGCTCGCGCCGATCCTCCAGCCAGCGGACTGGGTGGCCGCAGCGGAGCGCGAGCCACGCGAGGGCCACGTCCTCGGCGAGCAGGATCGCCTTGTAGCCGAAGCCGCCGCCGACATCCGGCGAGACGATGCGGATGCGGCCCTGCTCGATCCCGAGGCATTCGGAGAGGCCGTTGCGCACGATGTGCGGCATCTGGCTCGCGGTGTGGACGACGAGTTGGTCGAGCCGGTGATCGAGCTGCACCACGGTGCCGCGGCCCTCGATCGGCGCCATGCACTGGCGCCCCGTCGAGATGGTGCGGCTGACCCGGATCGGCGCGTCGAGGGCACTCTCGATGCCGACATCGACCAGGGTCTCCAGGAAGACGTTGTCGCCCCAGTGCTCGTGGACGAGGGCGGAGCCCGCCTCGCGCGCGGCCAGCATGTCGTGGACGGCGGGCAGTTCCTCCAGGTCGAGCACGACGGCGGCGGCGATGTCCTCGGCCTCCGCGCGGGTCGGGGCGACACAGAGCGCGACGAGCTCGCCGACCTGTCGGACCTTGCCGGTGGCGAGCACCGGCTGCTCGGATACCTTGAAGCCCGGCAGCCCCGAGACGGCCCGGATCGGCAGCACGCCGTCGAGGTCGGCGGCGGTGAAGACGCGGTCGCGATAGGCCTCCGGCACGTGGATGGCGCGGATGCGGGCATGGGCGAGCGGACTGCGCACGAAGGCGACGTCCTGCAGTCCCGGCAGACGGATGTCGCCGACATACTGGCCGCGCCCGCGCATCAGGCGGTCATCCTCCTTGCGGGGCAGGGAAGCCCCGACGCCCTCGTGGCTCATCGGATGCCTCCGAGAAGATCCTGCGCGGCGCGGACCAGGATGCCGTCGGGCCGGCGGAACCCGTCGAGGATCGAGAAGTGGTCGGCGCCCGGCACCGGCAGCAGCGCCCCCGGCGCGTGGGCGGCGCTGCGCAGGGCGTGGAGGTTGCGCGCGTCGTGGACGAGAGCGGGCAGCTCGCGGCTGCCGTAGGCCAGCGTCATGGGCTTCGGCGTGACCGCCAGCCGCAGCGGCGACAGGGTCTCGATCTCCGCGTCGCTCAGCCCGAGCTTCTCGTTCAGGTAGGTCTCGCGGATCGGCGCGAGGTCGTAGACGCCGGAGATCGCCAGAACCGCGGTCACGGTGGGATGCGCGAGGTGGAGGGCGGCAAGTTGCGCGCCCGCGGACCAGCCGGCGAGGACGATCGGGCCGCCGATCCCGCGCGCCGCTCCGTGCTCGGCGAGCCAGTCGAGGGCGGCCCCGATCTCGGCGACGATGCCGGACAGGCCCGTCCCTGGCGCCAGGGTGTAGCCTGGCATCGCCACCGACCAGCCGGCGGCGTTCAGCCCCTCCGCGAAGCAGGCGAAATCGGCCCGCGCATTGCGCTGCCAGTAGCCGCCGTGGACGAAGACGAGGCAGGGCGCGTCCGCCCGCGTCGCCGGGTAGAGATCGAAGGCCGTGCGCGTACTGGCGGCGTAGGCGATGTCGAGCTCCGCCGGATGCGCGGCCCGGTACGAGGCCGAGGCCGCGTTGCGGGCCGCAACCTGCGTGGCGCTGTCGGGCACGCCCGCGTTGTTGTCGTAGCAGGCACCCCGGGCCGCGAAGTCCAGGCTATCCCAGCGGCGGCGCGGGTCCGGCGGAGTCGGGTCGTCGAGGACGAAGGCGGGCACCGGCGCCACCTCAGGCCGCGATCGCCTGGGGCAGGATCGGCGAATCGGCCTCGAAGCGCTTCCCCGCGCGCAGGCAGAAGGCTGGGCGCAGCAGGCGGTCGGCGATCACCCGCGTGTCCTCGTTGTCGCGCAGCAGGAAGCGGCCGCGATCGTCGTGCAGCACCGAGACATCGGCCGTGTAGCCGACCTTGAGGGCGCCGATCCGGTCGCCCATGCGCAGCATCTCGGCCGGGTGCGACGTCACCATCGGCACCACGTCCTCCAGCGGGATGCCCAGCGCCATCATCGAGCTCATCGCCTGGGTGAGGCTGAACCGGGCCTGCCCGAGGAACGGGTGGTTCTCGTCGTCGTGGTGCTCGTCCGGGGTGCCGGCGGGCTGGGGAACCTCGGTGTTGTAGCCGTGCATGTCGGCGCCAAGGGTGAAGGGGATCACGCCGGCCGGCAGCGAGGCGCGGGCGACGCGGTAGGAGAAGTGGCTGCCGTGGCCGACATCGACCTTGAGCCCGGCCTCCATGGCCCGGCGGATGATGTGGTGAACCTCGCCCTGCTCGTTGATGAAGCCGCCCGGGTGGCGGGTGAAGGGATGGGCCAGCACGTCGCCCGGCCGCAGCAGCGGTATCACCCGCTCGACGATAGTGTCGGCATCCTCGCCGTTGGCGCCCGATTCCGGCAGGCCCCAGAGCTGGCCGAAATGCACGTAGAGCGGCAGGTCCGCGCGCCGGCTGATCTCGGCGGCCATCTCCATCACCTTGATGCCCCAGCGGGCGAAGCCGCCGATCTCGGCATGGCCCTTGATGCCGCGCACGAGGTCGCGGTTCTCGGTGGCCGACTTCACCGTGGCGTCGATGTCGACGCCGTCCGGGCTGTAGAGGTTCGGGTAGAAATGCCCCTCCAGGCCGCCGACGAGGTAGGCCGACAGGAAGGCGAGCACCTGCGTCTCGGACCGCTCGGCGATGAAGTGGCGGAAGCCCGGCAGGGTCATGCAGGATGGGCCGCCCTGGTCCACTACTGTGGTGACGCCCGAGCGCACGCCGACCATGTCGGGGTTCAGGCCGAACCGGCCGGTGACGTACTGGTAGACGTGGGCGTGGGTGTCGATCATGCCGGGCAGGACGAGCTTGCCCGCGACGTCGACCACCTCGGCGGCGGCCGAGGGCAGGATCGTCTCCGCCACGGCGGCGATGCGCCCGTCCTGCACCGCCACGTCGCGGATGCCGTCGATGCCGGAGGCCGGGCAAATCACCCGCCCACCCCGCAGAACCAGATCGTAGCGGCGATTGTCCATGTCGACCTCGTGGTCCCGGCCGGCGCGCGCCGGCCTCGCCCTTGCCAAAAGCGAAGCATGCTTCGTATTCCGGCTTTGCACGCCGCGTGCCAAGACTGGAACCGTTCTGCGGAGGCGGACGATGGATGAGGTCCCGGACACTGGATTTGCCGCGCGATCGACAGAGGCGGGGGCCGCGGCAGGGGCGGCGAACGAGGCAACGGACGCGGCGGCGGACGCGCGGCACTGGCCCCTGGTCGAGCGCCCCGGCTTCCTCGCCCGCCGCATGCACCAGATCCACGTCAGCCTCTTCGCCGAACGCTGTGCCGCGTTTCGCGTCACCCCGCTCCAGTACAGCCTGCTCTCGCTGCTGCGGGACCTGGAGGAGGGCGATCAGACGACGCTCGCGAGCGCGGTCGCCCTCGACCGGACGACGACGACCGGCGCCCTGAAGCGCCTCGCGGCCCGCGGTCTGGTGAGCCGCACGACCTCACCCCACGACCGCCGCGCGCAGGTCTGCCGGCTGACGGAGGCGGGGGCCGCGCTCCACGGCGCGATGGAGCCAGCGGCGCGGGCCGCGCACGCGCTGACCGTCGAGGCCCTCACCGCTTCGGAGCAGGACACCCTGACTCGGCTCCTGCGCCGCGTCATCGCGGGGCACGAGCACCGGCGAGGCCAGCCCGACATCGTCTAGGGCGCCGCGGAGGAGGCCGCGAACACGCGCTCTCTGCCCAAAGAAAAAACAGTTTGTTCTGCTGCGAGACGCTTCGAAAGCGCTCTCCTTCCAATAAGTTCGGGAAAATTGGACGCGCGTTCCATTTACAGGACGTGAGCCCGTTGCGCATAAATAGGGCATGGAATGCTCACAGGGCGCGCTGAGCTGATCACACGGCGCGCCTGAGCTTCCCACCGCACGATGAATGTCGACATCCGTCCGACGTCCCGTGCGCCGATGCCTGTCGCGCACGAACGGACCGGCGCGGGGTTGGCACATGTCCTGCCTACGGTGAGCAGCTCACAGTAATCTGTGGGAGCCTCAATGCCCGAACAGCGAGGTGCCATGACGATGCGCGATGACAGGTACCGGCCCGATCGCCCGATGGCGACGGTGCTCGCCGTCCCCGACGCCACGCGCAAGGGCAACCAAGCCTACGATCTGATGCGACGCGAGATCGTCGCCTGCCGCCTCCTGCCCGGCACGCGCTTCACCGAGGCCGAGGTGATGGAGCGATTCGAGATCGGGAAGGCGAGCTGCCGGATCGCGCTCCAGCGCCTGGCCCAGGAAGGCTTCGTCAGCTCGATGCCGCGGCACGGCTACCGGGTCAGCTCGGTGACCGTGAAGGACGTCGACGAGGTCTTCGCGCTGCGGATGGAGCTCGAGCCCCTCGCGGCAAGGGGCGCCGCCGGACGCGTGAACCGGGCGCATCTAGAGCGCCTGGAGCAGGCCTGCCGCCGCAAGATCACGGTGGAGATGGGCAACCAGATCGACTTCTTCCTGGAGGCCAACCGGGGCTTTCACCTCGCGATCGCCGCGGCTTCGGGGAACGGGCGCCTGTACCGGACGCTGTCGGGCCTCCTCGACGAGATGACCCGTCTCGTCGCCCTCGGTTTCGGCGTGCAGGGCGTGCGGCCGAACATCGAGAACGACCACACCGCGATGATCGAGCATCTGGTGGCCGGCGATGCCGACAGTGCCGCCCTGGTGGCGCGCCGCCACGTCGAGACCTTCCGGGCCATGACGATGGAGAAGGTCATAGCCAGCCTGCGCGACACCGCGGTGGTGGCGCCGATGCGACCGTCCCGGGCCGACGGGGGCGAGCCGTGAACGCCGTCGAGCTCGACCAGGTCAGCAAGTGGTTCAACCGGCGCGAGGGCGGGCCGCTCCACGTCCTCGACACCATCGACATCGCGATCCCGCAGCACGCGATCGTCGCGATCCTGGGTGCGTCTGGCTGCGGCAAGAGCACCCTCCTGAACATGATCGCCGGACTGGTCGAGCCCGATCAGGGCGCCGTCCTCCTGAACGGCATCCCGTCGCACGCCTTCCGCGACTGGCGGGCCATGACCTACATGTTTCAGGAGGACCGGCTGCTCCCCTGGCGCACGGCAGCCCAGAACGTCGCCTTCGGCCTCGAGGCCGGAGGCATGGGCCGGGCGGAGCGGGCGCGGCGGGTCGACGAGACCCTGCGTCTCGTCGGGCTCGAGGCCTTCCGCGATGCCTACCCGCACGAGTTGTCGGGTGGCATGCGCAGCCGGGTGGCGCTCGCGCGCAGCCTCGTCACCGAGCCCCGGATCCTGCTCCTCGACGAACCGTTCTCGAAGCTCGACCCCGAGATCCGCGCGCAGATGCACGCGGAGCTGCTGCGCATCGCCGACTTGCGGGCGATGACCCTGGTCTTCGTCACGCACGACGTCGAGGAGGCGGTGGTGCTGGCGAGCCAGGTGGTCGTCTTGCACCCGCGGCCGGGCCGGATCGGCGCGGTCCGGGCAATCGATCTGCCGTACCCCCGCGACCCTCTCTCCTCGGAGGTCGCGGAGGAGGTCCGGCGCCTGCGCATCAGCCTCTCCGCCGCGAGCGCGCGATGCTAGTGCAGACACCGCCCCGCCTGATCCGGCAGACGCGGACGTCCGGGGCTGGACGCCGGGCGGGCCTGCTCCTGCAGCGGTTCGCCCTGCTCGCGCTGGCGCTGGCCGCGTGGCAGCTCGGGTCGCTGCACGCGCCGAGCTTCGTCCTGCCGAGCCCCGCGCGGGTCTGGCACGCGTGGCTCGGCCTCGTCGCCACGCCGAGCTTCGCCACCGATCTCGGCATCACGCTGGGCCGGATCGGCGCGGGCCTCGCCTTCGCAGCCCTGGTGGGCCTGCCGCTCGGCCTGCTGCTCGGTGCGAGCCCCCGCCTCGGCCGATTCTTCGAACCGGTGCTGACGGTGACCAACACCGTCTCGTCGGCGATCTGGGCGATCTTCGCGCTGATCTGGTTCGGTCTCTCGAACTGGACCACGATCTTCGTGGTGTTCATGACAGCGATGCCGCTGATCCTGACCAACGTCTGGCAGGGCACGCGCACGGTCAGCGCCGAGCATCTTGAGCTCGCCCGCACCTTCCGTATGCCGCGCCACAAGGTGCTGACCAAGATCTACCTGCCCACGATCCTGCCCGCCTTCTTCTCGGGCGCGCGCCTCGCCATCGGCTTCGGGGCCCGGGTCGTCCTCGTGGCGGAGTCGCTGGGGGCGAGCAGCGGCATCGGCTACCGCCTGCGGCAGGCGGCGGACCTCGTCCAGACCGATCAGGTCTTCGCCTGGACCCTCACCCTCGTCGCCCTGATGATCGGGCTCGAGACGCTCGTCCTGAAGCCGGCGGAACAGCGCCTGTTCGCCTGGAAGAAGGTGGTGCAGCCGTGATGACGGCCGGCGCCGCGCGGGAAGACGCCCCTCCCTTGCCCACGACTTGGAGAAGACCTTGAAACGGATCTCAGTCCGCGGTGCCGTCTTCGCCGCCACGGCCCTCTGCGCCATCGGCCTGCCCGCCTCGGCGCGCGCCGAGACGGTGCGCATCGGCTACTGGAGCTCCGGGATCAGCCTGGGCTTCGGCGCCGTGCTGGAAGCCGGCCAGTTCATTGAGAAGGAGGGCCTGACGACCGAGTACGTCAAGTTCCCGGACGTGAACGCGCCGACCAAGGCCATGGCCGCCGGGGCTATCGATTTCGCGATCGCGGCGAGCGCGGGAACGGCGCTGAGCGTCACCGCCGACGGGCTGCCGATGAGCATCGTCCTGGCGACGCAGGTGGCCGACCTCGACTTCGTCGTCCCCGCGGACTCGCCGATCAAGACGATGGCTGACCTGAAAGGCAAGAAGATCGGCACCTCGCCGGCCGGCAGCGGCACCGCCGCCATCGCGGCGGCGATCCTGGAGACCAATCACGGCCTCAGGCCCGCCGATTACCAGGCCGTGCCCGGCAACGATTCCCGGCTGGCGCAATTCCTCGTCCAGAAGGACATCGACGCCGCCGCCCTGCGCACGGTGACCCTGGCGCTTCTTCCGGACGTGAAGCTGCGCCGGCTCGGCAGCTTCCGGGAGGAGTGGAAGCGCCTCACCAAACAGGACGCGCCGCCAGTCCTCGGCGTCGGCCTGATGCGCAACGCCTGGATGGCGCAGAATCCGGACGCCCCCGCCAAGGTCGTGGCGGCGATGCGCAAGGCCTACGCGTTCGGCCAGGCCGACAAGGCGGCCGTGGCCAAGATCCTGAAGGGCGCCGCGAACCTGAGCGACGCCGACGCCGCCGCCTACGCGGGCCTCTGGGACGGGATCTACACGGTCAGCCTGGAACCCGCCGACATCGCCTCGCTGAAGCGCGAGTTCGACGTGTTCAAGGCCGTAGGCGCCGTTCAGGGCAGCCTGCCGGACACGGCCCTGGTTCCCGGCCCCTACGAGCGGTCGAAGACGATCCCGTAGCATTCCCGACCTGCAGAAGAGGGTTTTCACGATGGCTGAGACGATGAAGGCGCTCGTGCTGGAGGCGCACGGCGACATCGACACGCTGAAGGTGGTGAACGACTATCCGAGGCCGTCCCCTGGGGCGGGCGAGGTCGTGATCCGGGTCGGCGCGTCCTCGTTCAACTACCACGACGTCTTCACCGTGAAGGGCATGCCCGGCATCAAGGTGCCGATGCCGGTGGTGATCGGCCTCGACATGGCCGGGCAGGTCGTCGAGCTCGGCGAGGGCGTCACGGAGTGGCGCGTCGGCGACCGGGTGCTGGTCAACCCGCTCAACAAAGCCAAGGGCCTGATGGGCGAGATGCTCGACGGCGGCATGGCCGAGTATTGCCGGGTCTCGACGAGCCAGCTCATCGCGATGCCGCCGGACGTGAGCTACGCGGACGCCGCTTCCCTGCCGGTGGCCTACGGCACGGCCCACCGCATGCTGATCACCCACAACACCGTGAAGGCCGGCGACAAGGTCCTGATCCTCGGCGCCAGCGGCGGCGTCGGCACCGGCTGCGTGATGCTGGCCAAGCAACTCGGCGCCGAGGTGATCGCCTGCGCGGGCAGCGCGGAGAAGATGGCGGCGCTGAAGGCGCTCGGCGCCGACCACGTCGTCAACTACCGCGAGACTGACTTCTCTAAGTGGGCGATCCAGCAGTACGGCAAGCCGCAGCGCCGGACCTACGAGGGCGGGGTCGACGTGGTGATCAACTTCACCGGCGGCGACACCTGGGTGCCCTCGCTCAAGTGCCTGAAGCGCGGCGGCACGCTGCTGGTCTGCGGCGCGACCGCGGGGCACGACCCCAAGGAGGATCTCCGCTACATCTGGAGCTTCGAGCTCAAGGTGATCGGCTCGAACAGCTTCTACGACGACAACCTGTCGGCCCTGATGGACATGATCCAGGCCGGCACGCTGAAGCCGACCATCGACAAGCTCCTGCCCCTCGAGGAGGCCGCCGAGGGCCTGCGGATGATCCGCGACCGTGAGGTCATGGGCAAGATCGTCGTCACCCCCTGAAACCGATCCGGTCAATCGCGCGTCGTCGCCCCCAGCCCCGCCCGAGGAGATCCCGAAGCCATGTCCGACACACCCCTCAGCAAGGAACAGGTCGAGGCGCTGCTGCTGCGTGGCCCGTTCCACCAGTGGCTCGGCCTTTCCGTCGTCGCCGTCGGTGAGGGCACGATCGAGCTGAAGGCGACGTGGCGGGCGGAATGGGTCGTCAACGCCGAGCGCGGCTATGTCCACGGCGGCATCCTGGCGACCCTCGTCGATCTCACCGCCGACTGGGCGCTGGTCTCCAAGACCGGCCGCGGCGTCCCCACCGTGGACCTGCGGGTCGATTACCACCGGGCCGCGATGCAGGGCGATCTCACCTGCCGCGGCACGGTGGTGAAGTTCGGCAACCAGCTCTCGGTAGCCGAGGCCCAGATCCTCGACGACGCGGGGCGTCTGCTTGCGAGCGGCCGCGGCGTCTACATGACGGCGCCGGCGAAATGACGGGGCCGGCCCCCGGCGCCCCGGCGGACGGGGGCCTCGACCACGTCGTGATCAACGTGCTGCGGCGGATGGATGAGGCGGCGGACCTGTTTGCCGCCCTCGGCTTCCGCCTGACGCCGCGCGGCCACCACTCGCTCGGCTCCATCAACCACCTGATGATGACGGCCGGACCCTACCTCGAACTCGTCGGCGTGCCCGAAACGGGCCCGCAGCGGCAGGACGTTCTGGACAGCCCGTTCGGCCTGAACGGGCTCGTCGTGGCGAGCCGGGACGCCGACGCGACCCATGCCCGCCTCGCCGCGGCGGGGCTCGCGGCCGGCCCGCCCGTCGGCTTCTCGCGCCACGTGACCGTCGACAGCCGCGAGGAAACGGCCCGGTTCCGCACGGTGCGGGTGCCGGCAGACCGGTTCCCGGCGGGGCGCCTCTACCATTGTGAGCACCTGACCCCGGATCTCGTCTGGCGCCCCGAATGGCTTGACCATCCGAACGGCTTCACGGGGATCGACGCGCTGACGATCGAGAGCCCGGCACCGGAGGCCGACGCCCGTCTCTACGCCGCCGCGAGCGGTGCGCCGGCCGAGGCGGCGGGCGGCGGCTGGACCCTCCGGCTCGGGCAGACGCGGGTCGCGATCGTGCCGGGGCCGGCCGGCCGCTTCGCCGCCCTGACCCTCCGCTTCCGCGGCCTCGACGCCCTCGAGGCCCGCGCGGCTGTCCTCCCGGAGGCGACGTGGGTCCGGCACGGGCCGGACACGGCGGCGCTGACGCTGCCGGCCTTCGGCCTCCATCTCCCGTGCAGGGCAGCCCCATGATGCGCCCGGCCACGGTTTCGACCAACCTCGGCGACCTCGTCGACCGCTCTGGGCCGCCGGACAAGCCGCTGATTATCGGCGTCGCCTTAGATGGCGAGCCCGAGGTGATGACCCGCGCCGACCTCGACGCCCGAGCCGACGCCTTCGCACGCGGCCTCGGGCGCGGTGGGATCGCGCGCGGCGCGCGGATCGCGATCCTCGCGGCCAACCGGCCCGATACTGTCGCGGCGCTGCTCGGAGCGATGCGGGCCGGCGTGGTCCCGGTCCCGGTCAATCACAAGTTCCCGCCGGCCACGATCGCCGCCGTGCTCGCCGATTGCGGGGCGCGGCTCGTGCTCTGTGACGGCCCGCGCCGGGCGATGCTGGCGGGGCTCGGCACCGATGTGCGGGTCGCCGTGTTCGACGATGACCGGCCGGAGGGCTTCGCGGCCTGGCTCGATCCCGGGCCCTTCGTGCCGGTCGTGCCCGAGCCCGACGAGGCGGCCCTGTTTCTCTACACCTCCGGCTCCACGGGCCGACCGAAGGGCGTGCGGCTGAGCCATGCCAGCCACCTCTGGGTGGCCCGGACCCGCGCCGCGGAGACGGACCTGCGCGACGACCGGCTGCTCGTGGCGGCGCCACTCTATCACATGAACGCCCTGGCTTTGGCGCTTCTCGTCTGCGCGTCCGGCGCCACGATGGTGCTGCTGCCGCAGTTCGAGGCCCGGGCCTACATCGCGGCGATCGACCGACAAAAATGTACGTGGCTCACCGCTGTGCCGCCGATGATCGCCATGATGCTGAGGGAGCCGGATCTCCTAGCGGAGGCCGACCTGACCGGCGTGCGGACGGTGCGGATGGGCTCGGCGCCGGTCAACGATGCCCTGGCCCTGCAGATCCGCGCCCTGCTGCCGAACGCCCGCATCCTCAATGCCTACGGCACCACCGAGGGCGGCCCGGTCGTGTTCGGCGACCATCCGGACGGCCTGCCGACGCCGGTCGCGTCGGTCGGCACGCCGCACCCCCAGGTCGCGGTGCGCCTCGTCGGGCCGGACGCACCGGAGACCGGCGTCCTGCAGATGCGCAGTCCCGCGATCATGCTCGGCTACCACAACCGGCCGGACGTGCCCGTGCCGATCACGGCGGACGGCTTCTACGACACCGGCGACGTGTTCCGCAGCGACGCGGACGGATTCTTCTACTTTCTCGGCCGGACCGACGACATGTTCGTCTCGGGCGGCGAGAACATCTTCCCCGGCGAGGTCGAGCTGGTGCTGGAGCGCCACCCCGAGGTGCTCCAGGCCTGCGTGGTGCCCGTGGAGGATTCCATCAAGGGCACAAAGCCCGTCGCCTTCGTGGTCCGCCGACCCGGCGCCACCATCGACGAGGCTGCCCTCAAGGCCCACGCGCTCGCCCACGCGCCGGCCTACCAGCACCCCCGCCGGGTCTGGTTGGTCGAGGCGCTGCCGCTCGCCTCGACCAACAAGATCGACCGCGCGGCTCTGCGCCTGCGCGCCGAGAAGGCCCTCGCGGTCGCCTGATCGAGGCGCAGGGAACGCGTCTCGCAGCCCGCCGGTCGGTGCGATCCGCGCCCGGCGCGTTGGGATCGTCCTGCCGACCGACCAGTCTGTCTTCCGGATGGCTTCCCGGCGTGACCAAGCAGCTGCCGTCTGCGGCTGGATGCTCGGCGTCGGGATCTGTCTTGCGGTCCCGATCCTCCCGAAGCCGTGGATGCAGGCCGTGGCCGTGTCGCTCTGCTTCCGGGTCAGGTCGTCGGCTGCCTGGGTCTGCTGGTGTGCCTCGTCGCGCGCGCCGTGCTCATGCTGCTGAACGCGCATGAACGGGTGCGGTCTGTAATCGAGGGCAGCCAACGAGCCCTGGTTCGAGGACCTGCGTCAAACACGGATCGCGCGCTGTGGGCCTGTCTGTTGAAGGCGGAGGGGATCAGGGCTGCCGCGCATAGGCACGCCCCTGAGATTTCCCCGGAAAATCCCCCGTCGAACGCGGACCCTGCACCAATGACAGCTTTCGTATCACGCCGCCACACGACGACCGTCGATTGCCCGAGTCTTTCGGCAATTGTATTAAGCGCATGACAGATGCTGGAGACTACAACTCGCCGCCATCGCCGGGACAGGGCGCGCCGCGCATCATCCCAGAGCCCCATCGTCGGTGCATGCGAGGCTGGTGTGCAGATCCTGTTCCTGACTGATACCCCGTTGCGAGCCCAGCGACTCGCACGCGACCTCGTCCACCTAGGATCCAGCCGGATCATGGACGTGCTCGATCCTGATCAGCGCCCGTCCGACATCGAACGCGGCAGCGTCCGCGTGATCGTCAGCGACGTTTCGTTCTCGCGGTCCGAGACGATCGCGGCTTTGCGCCTTTACCTCGATGCGCTCCAAGACCTGCGCAAGCCCTTCCTCTGCATCCTGCACGACGCGAGCGCACGCGCCCACGCCCAGGCGACTGCACTCAAGGCAACCTACGCGGTTCCCGTCGAACACTTAGCGAAACGCCTTGCGCTCATGCAGCCACGCTCGCCTGTGGCGACGCCGCAAGATTCTGCTGTCCGCCTGAGCGGGCAAGCAGAGGGCGCGCGCGAGGTGCTGGTTCGGATCCTCGCCCTTGGGAGGAACGGGAGAAGCCTCGAGCCAACCCTGATCGCGACAGGAGCGGCCTATATCGAGAACGCGCTGCGCGAGACCGACGTGCGATCCTGGCTCGAAGTGGTTTGGCAGTTCGACGACATCACGCACCAGCACTGCCTGCTCGTTGCCGGCCTTGCCGCTGGCTTCGCCCAGCATCTCGGCATGTCCAGAGCCGACTGCGAGCGCCTGACCCAGGCGGCCCTACTGCACGACGTCGGCAAGTCGCGCATCCCGCTGGCGATCCTGAACAAGCGCGGCGCGCTCGACCAGGCGGAGCGTGCCATCGTCCAGACCCATCCCGTCAAGGGGTACGATATGCTGCAAGGCTACGGCTACCCTGAGGAGATGCTCGCAGTCATACGCTCCCATCACGAGTTCTTGGACGGATCGGGCTATCCCGACCGGCTTCATGGCCGCGCCATCCCGGACCTCGTGCGCCTGGTGACGATCTGCGACATCTTCGGCGCGTTGATCGAGCGCCGCACGTACAAAAGCCCGATGGAGCCGGGCCAAGCGTTCGGAGTCCTGGCCGGGATGGAGGGCAAGCTCGACCGTGATCTCGTGCGCGCCTTCCGGTCGATCGCCACGGCTGCCGGCCCGGTCGAACTCAGGACGTCAGCATAGTGTGTTCCCGTGGTAATTGAGGGACCTGCCGCAGTTCGGCATGGCTGAAATCATCGGCGCCGGAGCCTGTGGCGACGATCGGCACACCGGCGCGACCCGCATCTCTCTCCTGTAATCCTGCAGCTGCAAGCGTGGCGCCGCGACCGGGAACGCGCGACGTGCGGAATCGCGGCGCCGGGTCGATGCGACATTCGCCGGCAAGCTCGTTGGTTGCCCAGCCGCGCGGGCGAGGAACGACCCTCAGCTTCGGTCCCGTGAGGCTCTGTGCGGCTTGACGAGTGCCTCGATGAAGTTGCGGAGTTCCGTCAGGCGCTGGCCGTCGTCGCTGACCTGCTCGTCCAACCCCAGCCTCCAGGCCAGGTCGCGCCGTCCCGGCTCGCGATGCAGCGCGTCGACGAGGTCGGCGTACGCTTCCACCTCGCCCCGGCCCCGAGCCAGGTCCGCCTCAATCAAGCCGTCCGCCTGCCGGCGGAGCGCCCCGGCGATTTCATCGAGCGCGATCTCGGGATGGTACTGAACACCCCAGAACATGCCGCCGTCGAAGCGGATCTCAGCAGCCTGAACCACGCAGACCCGGTTACTCGCCAGGAGCACAGCCCCCTCCGGCAGGCTCTCGACCTCGTCGGTGTGCACCGCGGGAGCGTCGTAGCAGGCCGGGCGTCCTGCCAGGAGCGGATGACTGCGACCCCGCTCGGTCGCGGTGATGCGCCGAGCGAACGCGGCCTCGTAGCCGCGAAGATTGGGGCGCACGG
>NZ_NPKS01000052.1:0-28295 GCF_008329595.1 Methylobacterium sp. P1-11 | reverse complement strand
ATGAGTCGGAGGCAGCCTTTAGTCGCGCCTTTAAGGCGTTGTTCGGCCATTCGCCGAGGGACGAGAGCATCTGATCGACCGGGCCTAATTCCGATGGCTGAGCCATTCGAGGTCTGCCGGTTTCAATCTCAGCCGCCTTAGACCAAACCTTTTGCTGCCAGTTAGCTGGCAGCCATTCGCAGCCCAGGTTGAGCGGGTACTCTCCGAGATCCTGAGTGAACGGGCGATCCGCATGCCGCCACGACGCCTCAAGCAGGGTCACGTCCATGCCGCTCGCTGCGAGCCGCCGCGCCGATCCCGGCGGCACCTCCGTCTACGATGACGTCGAGACTGCTGACCATGTGGCTGTAGGTGATACCGGCCGTTGGATGTCAGTAGCACCGAGGGTTGCGGAGATCGCCTCGTTTGAGCCGGTGAGCGCTACTCGGGCCTACGCGCTGGGCTGCTGGAGCGTCCGCTTCGGAGAAAGCGCCAGCGGCAGCTGAATGACTGTGATGGGCGCAAAGCGGCGCGTCTGCTTTTCGGAACTTGGCTCCTCACCACAGTGACGGACACCTACCTGACCGAACCTGAGCCGCGGCAAAGGCCAAGTTTGGATTGCCTAGTTCCCCGACTAGGCCCCTCCCCTATCGAAGCTTCAATGGCTTCTGACAGCCCGGCGGCTGAACGCGTCGAGCTGGAGGAAAGTGATGAGTGTGATGAGAGCCGCACCAACCGAAGGACGACAGCCGAGCCCCTCTGTTCAGCCCGACCGACGACAACCGCCAGCGGGAAAAAACGGTTTGCAGCGGCCAACCGGACTGAAGCGCGAAAAAGCAGAGGGAAAACGTCTCAACGAAATCAACGATCTGCATCAGCTTCCCAAGCTGAATGTCGTCGGTTCGATCCCGATCGCCCGTTCCAACTTATTCTCCCTTCTATATCTGCCCGTTAGATCCGCCCGACTGTTGGGAATCCGCCAAGTCCGAGTGGCATCGCGTACACACTTGTACGCATTCGAGTCACCTTTTTGTCGAATCGGTGCTGCCAATCAGGTCCGAAAAGGTCAGATGGTCAGCCGGCAGCCCGTTCCGCGGCGGATCGGCCGTGGAGGTGATCACTCCGCCGATCAGGTCGACCCCGCCGCCCACGCGCACTTGGTAGCCGCCCGAGCCGGCGATCAGCCCGCCCTGCTCGGCCACGTTCGCGCTGTCGCCGCGCACGCTGCCGCTGTTCACGCTGCCCGAGACGCCGCCGTTGATCCGTTCCTGTTACTGTCTGCCGCCCAGGCCACGGGCCGTAGATGCGACAACGTCCGCTCGGAGAGAGCCGGCTCCTCGGTCGCGCGACAGGCAATCGCTCGCTCTGACGTCTCTGCACCGCAACGGGCAGTGACCTGTTCACGGCCGACGGCGAGCGACGCCGGCGCGCTCCATGTGCGGCACTTCCGGCCTCGGTTGGTCGTCTCAGCCAGCCCGGCTCAGGCTCGCCGCCCGATTACCTCTATTCTTTGGAGATCCAAAATTGCCCTAAATACAAATTAAATCTATCAAATTTTCAGTAACAACTTTATGTACTACATTGATTCTCATTTTACGACGATTTTACCAACTCAGCCGAAATCCAAGCAACCGGGCAGCCGTTTTGCCATGCGAGGGAGAATCAGGCAATACATCTTGTTTGATAATGATATTTACGGCGACAATTTATCCGCAACATGTGCTATCGAGACAGGATAGGCGACCGAATCGGGCCCGTCTCGCATATCGAACCTGTCTTGTCGCAGGAGACGGCATTTGTGTGAGGCCGCCAAAGCAAGGATCGACCGGTTTGTCCGGTCGAGGCGAAGCGGGGTGTGTCGATCATGATGTTTGCTGTTCCCGCCGTGCTGTTGACACTGGCTTTGACGATGCCGGTCTCGGACAAGATGCCGACATTCGACGTTCGAGGCAGTTGCCAGGCGGCAACGCAGCAGATGACCCTCGACGCCGGCCGGCAGAAGCTCTGCCTCGCGGATGAGGGGTCGGCGCGTGCAGAGGTCGCCAAGCACTGGTCCAGCTATCCGGCCGGTGATCGGACGCGTTGCGCAGCGGAAGCGCAACTCAACGGCTTGCCCAGCTATGTCGATCTGCTCGAATGCCTGACCCTCGCCCGGGAAGCCAAGGCCGAAGATGGTCAGTAGCCGCCGCCAGAGCGAGGCCGCAGACCGTCCCGCAGCGATCTCAGGTTGAGGGCCAACTGTGCCGTTCCTGTTGCAGCTTCCCAGACCTGTCCATTGTCTGGCCTTGGTAGCCATCGCCGGCCTCGCCGCCGGTTGCCGCGAGGCTAATCAATACGTTCCGCCGCCGCCGCCCAGCGTCTCGGTCGCGCAGCCTGTCGTGCGCACGGTGACGCGCTACTTCGAACTCACGGGCAACACCAAGGCGTTCGCGGCCGTCGATCTCGAGGCGCGTGTTCAGGGGTTCCTGGAGGCGATCACCTACAGGGACGGCGCCGTGGTGAAGAAGGGCGCGCCGCTCTTCTCCATTCAGCGCAACACCTACGAGGCGCAGCTCAAGCAGGCGCAGGGCGCCCTCGCGGCGCAGCAGTCTGCCCTGGCGAATGCCCAGTCCGAATATCAGCGCCAATCCACGCTGGGACGGCAGGAATTCGCCTCGCAGGCCCGCGTGGAGGACGCCAAGACCAAGCAGGACCAAGCCAGCGCTGCCGTGATGGAGGCGCAGGCCAACCTCGACATCGCAACGATCAATCTCGGCTACACGCAGGTTTCCGCGCCCTTCGACGGTGTTGTCACCAATCACCTGGCGGATGTCGGCGCCCTCGTCGGCATCAGCGGACCGACCAAGCTGGCGCAGCTCGTGCGCATCGATCCGCTCTACGTCTACTTCAACGTCAGCGAGCAGCAGGTGCTGCTGGTCAAGCAGCACCTTCTCGCGACGCAACGCACGCTGGGCGACCTGTCCAAGATTCCGGTGGAGATCGGCCTGCAGACCGAGACCGGCTATCCGCATACCGGCAAGCTCGACTACCTCGCGCCGCAGGTCGACCCGTCCACTGGCACGCTCCTGGCCCGGGCGCTCATCGAGAACGGCGATCACGCCCTCCTCCCGGGCCTGTTCGTGCGGGTCCGGATCCCGGTCGGGCGCCAGGACAAGGCCCTGCTGGTCCGCGACGACGCCATCGGAACGAACCAGCAGGGCAGCTACGTGCTCACGGTCGGGGCCGACGACACGGTCTCGCAGCGGGTGGTGACGCTCGGCCCGCGGGACGGACGCTACCGGGTGATCGAGACCGGGCTCACGCCCGGCGACTGGGTCGTCACGGACGGGATTCAGCGGGCCATCCCCGGGGCCAAGGTCGCGCCCCAGAAGGTGGCGGTGGCCGAGGTCCCATCCGACGCGGCGCCGCTTCAGCGGTGAGAGATCGCTCGGAGGCCGGCCTCCGCCAACCCGCGCCCCACCGCTGCGGCGGGCCGCCCCTGAGACGCCGGCACCGAGGACCAACGGCATGATCTCGCGCTTCTTCATCGAGCGGCCGGTCCTGGCCAACGTGCTGGCCCTGGTCATGGTGCTGGTCGGCGCGGTGTCGCTGCTCAACCTGCCCGTCTCGCAGTACCCCAACGTGGTGCCGCCGACGGTTCAGGTCACGACCCGCTATCCGGGGGCTAGCGCCCGCACGGTGATCGACACGGTGGCGCTGCCGATCGAGCAGCAGGTCAACGGCGTCGAGGGCATGCTCTACATGCAGTCGACCAGCGCGAGCGACGGCACCTACACCCTCACGGTCACCTTCGCGATCGGGACGGACGGCGATCAGGCCCAGGTGCTGGTGCAGAACCGCGTCGCGATCGCGATGTCGTCGCTGCCGCAGGCGGTCCAGGTCCAGGGCGTGACGACCCAGAAGAAATCCACCGCCATCCTGCAATTCGTGACGCTGTCAGCCACCGACGGGAAGTTCGATAGCCTGTTTCTGTCGAATTACGGCGTCATCAACGTGCAGAACGAGCTGGCCCGGCTGCCCGGCGTCGGCAACGTTACGGTATTCGGCGCCGGGCAGTACGCCATGCGGATCTGGCTCGACCCCGATTTGGTCCAGGCCCGGGGGCTCACCCCCGAGGCCATCATCAACACCGTGCAGCAGCAGAGCCAGGAGGTCACCGCGGGCGCCGTGGGGATGCCGCCGGTCCCGGCCGGACAGGATTTCCAGTACACCCTCAACGTCAACGGGCGGCTCAACAACGCCGCGGACTTCGAGAACATCGTCATCAAGGCGGACGCGCAGGATGGCGGCCGCATCACCCGCCTGCGCGATGTCGGCCGGGTCGAGCTCGGCGCGCAGACCTACAGCCAGTCCTTCACGCTGAACGGGCAGCCCGCCGCCGGCATCGGCATCTACCAGCTGCCCGAGGCGAACGCGCTGACGGTGGCGAACGCGGTCCGCGCCCGGATGGCCGAGCTCGCGAAGACCTTCCCGTCTGGCCTCGTCCACGCCATCCCGTTCGACACGACGGAATTCGTGCAGGCCTCGATCCACGAAGTCTACATGACGCTGTTCGAGGCGGCCGTGCTGGTTCTGATCGTCATCCTGGTCTTCGTTCAGGACTGGCGCGCCATGCTGGTGCCGGCGACGACCGTGCCGGTCACCATCATCGGCGCCTTCGCGGCCATGGCGGCGATGGGCTTCAGCGTGAACCTCTCGACGCTGTTCGCCATCGTGCTGGCCATCGGCATCGTGGTGGACGACGCCATCGTGATCGTCGAGGGGGTGTCCCACCATATCGACGAGGGCCTCTCGCCCCGTGCGGCGGCCGAGAAGGCGATGGAGGAGCTGTTCGGCCCGATCATCGGCATCACCCTGGTCCTGATGTCGGTCTTTGTGCCGGCCGCGTTCCTCCCCGGCCTGACCGGGCAGCTCTACAAGCAGTTCGCCCTGGTGATCGCCGCAACCGCGCTGATCAGCGCGATCAACGCCGCCACCCTGAAGCCGACCCAGTGCGCCCTGTGGCTGCGCAAGCCGGTGCCGCCGGAGAAGCGGAACGTGTTCTACCGCGGCTTCAACCGCGTCTACGGCGTCCTTGAGAACGGGTACGCCCGGCTGATCGCGCACATGGTCCGGCGCAGCGGCCTCATGGTCGCCGTGGCGCTCCTGCTGATCGGGCTCGCCGGATGGGGGCTGACCCGTCTGCCCACCGCCTTCCTGCCCACCGAGGATCAGGGCTACGTCCTTATCGGGGCCCAGCTGCCGGACGGAGCCTCGAAGGAGCGCACCGACGCGGTGATGCAGCGGATCAGCGCCCAGGCGAAGGCGATACCGGGCGTCGACAACGTGCTCTCGATCAGCGGCATCTCGGTCCTCGATTCCAGCGCCACCCTGCCCAATGCCGGCGTCGCCTACGTGGTTCTCAAGAACTGGGACGTCCGGGCCAAGGACAAGGGCCAGGATCTGCGCAGCCTCTACGACCGCTTCAACGCGATGCTGGAAGGGGTCGAGGACGCCGCCACCTTCGTGCTCATCCCGCCGCCGATCCAGGGCATCGGCAACGCCAGCGGCTTCACCATGCAGATCGAGCTGCGCAACGGCGATTTCGATTACCCCCTCCTGGAGAGCCTCGCCCGGACGATCGTCGCCGACGGGAACGCGCAATCCGGGCTGCAGAAGCTCAACACCTCGTTCCGGGCCGGCGTGCCGCAGATCTCGATCGCGGTGGACCGGATCAAGGCCGAGGCGCTTGGCGTGACGGTCGGGCAGGTCTTCTCGACCCTCTCGAGCTATGTGGGCTCGTCCTACGTCACGCAGTTCAACAAGTTCGGCCGGACCTTCCAGGTCTACGTGCAGGCCGCGCCCGATTACCGGCTCCGCCCCGAGGATATCGAGAACCTGAAGGTGCGCGCCGGCAACGGGGCGATGGTGCCGCTCGGCACCGTCGTGGAGATCAAGTCCGTGCAGGGCCCGTCCCTGATCAGTCTGTACAACCTCTACCCGACGGCCACGATCGTGGGCGGCGCGGCGCCTGGTTTCAGCTCAGGGCAGGCGCTGGACCTGATGCAGCAGATCGCCGCCAAGGTATTGCCGCCCGGCACGGGCTATGACTGGACGGCGATGTCGTATCAGGAGAAGGCGGTCGGCGCGCAGATCTACCTCGTGTTCGGGCTCGCCATCCTCCTCGTCTACCTGGTTCTGGCCGGGCAGTACGAGAGCTGGATCCTGCCGCTGGCGGTCCTGCTCGGGGTGCCGCTGGCGCTCCTGGGCACGGTTGGGGCGCTAATGCTGCTCGGCGTCGCCAACAACCTCTACACGCAGATCGGCCTGATCCTGCTGATCGCGCTGGCGAGCAAGAACGCCATCCTGATCGTCGAGGTCGCCCGCGAGAAACGGCAGGCCGGCCTCGACATCGCGGCCGCTGCCGTAGAGGCGGCGCGTCTGCGCTTCCGCCCGATCCTGATGACGTCGTTCGCCTTCATCCTCGGCGTTCTGCCTCTCGTCACCGCCTCGGGAGCCGGGGCCGCAGCGCGCAAGTCAATCGGCATCACTGTGTTCAGCGGGATGCTCGCCTCGACCTGCCTGGCGGTGCTGTTCGTGCCGTCCTTCTACGTCATCCTGCAGCGCATCGAGGAACGCCGCGTGCGGGGACGGCAGACCGCGCACGTCGAGGCTCCGCCTTCGGCTGCCGAGAGTACCTGAGACCGATCGGGCTTCAACGAGGCGATCTTTTTCAGGGGCCCACCAACTCGGCAACCCTTTTACTTCCCGTCGGCGACGCTCTCCTGCCGACTCAGCCCGGCGGTGCTGACCTCACCGTGCAGGCCCACCGGCAACGTCGTCTTTCCGCTCGCCCCCGTTCGTGAGACAACTCCGGGAACGACGAGTGCGAACGGATAAATCGGACAAAGGCGCCTCCCCAACACTTGATCCGGCCGATCATTCTGCGAAGCGGCGAGCGTTTACGGACCTGCGCCCGGCTGAGCCAAGCATAGTTTGAAAACATACGCAGCTTACCACGCCAGTTTCTTTCTTAGCTATGTTGTTGATCGCCCCTCATCATCGGCATAGGCCTGAGTGGACGGTGACGTTCCACGGGAGGGCGAACATGACCACAGATCGCGTCGACCTGGATGATCATACGGCTTGGCTGGTCCAGCAACTTGCACGCAACGGGCCGGTCTCGGCCCAGGCGGCGACGGCTCCGACGATCGAAAAGTTGCGCCGTCTGGAAGATCTGGCCCGGAATGCCGGAGCCGACCGGCAGGCATTCCAGAAGATCCTGTCAGCCCGTCGCGTGCTCGGCGACCATGCTGACCTCGGACGGGCCCCGATTTTCGATGAGGACGATGTCGCGATCAGCCCAACCCCGCAAGCGTTGAAGCTTTCCGTACTCGTTTCCTCACCGGCGATTCAGATATGCGATCTATCGGACCGCCCCACGGAAGCGGGTGCATGAGATCTTCGCCCAGACCTGCCGACGATCCTGTGATGCGCAGGCTGGTCACTCTTCTGGAGGAGCAGCTGCCGAATTCTGCCCATCAAGCGCGCATCCACCATCTGGCACAGCTTTCCCTCTTGGAGCAGGACGCAGTCGCGACGGGTGTCGACCCGGGGACGCTGCGCTCAATCCGTGCCGTTCAGCTATTCGTCCGGACGAGCGCCCCGCTGACCGGCGCGTGATTGCGTTGATCAGGACTCGCGCCGATGTGGGCGATCTGAGGCCGGCGAGCCAGGACCGATCGTGCGATGGACAGCGGTGTTTCGCGCTCCGCGCCTCGCTGGCCCCGATTGTCCCGGTCAGCCGGGACAAAACCTCGGACCACTGACGCGGCATCGATCACGGCTGCGCCTGCGATACTTCGGCCTGCAACTGCCACATCGGCTCGAACAGGCCACCGGCCAGGCGCAGGTCCCGGATCGTGCCGTCTTCGACGATCCGGCCCCCGTCGATCACCAGGACGCGGTCGAAGGCCGCGAGCGTCGACAGGCGATGGATTGGGGCTTCTCGGGCGCGATGGTGCGCGGCTCGGGCTCCCGTGGGACCTGCGCAAGGCGCAGCCCTACGGGTGCTACGAGGAGATGGAGTTCGACTTCCCCGTGGGCAAGAACGGCGACACCTACGACCGGCAGGTGATCCGCATGGAGGAGATGCGCCAGTCGGTGCGCATCATGAAGCAGTGCGTCGCCAAGCTGCGCGAGCCCGCCGGCCAGGGGCCGATCGCGGCGCTCGACGGCAAGTTCGCGCCGCCGCCGCGCCGGGCGATGAAGCGCTCGATGGAGGCGCTCATCCGGCCGCGGGCGCGGTCTTGCGCCGGAAGGGGCCGATCAAGCGCTCATACTCGGCCTCGGCCGGACCGTAGCTCGCGCCCGCAAGCTTGCAGAGGATCGCCCGGTTCTGAACGATGATCCGCGCCCGCTTGGCGCTGATGGCGCCGTGACCCTCGAGCGCCTGCATCGCGAGGGTCACGCCAGAGCGCGTCGTGCCGAGCATGATCGCCAGGAAATCGTGCGTCAGCAGCAGTTCATCTCCGTCCAGGCGATCATGCGCCATGAGGATCCAGCGGGCTAACCGCTCTTCAATCGAGAAGATCGCGTTGGACATCGCTGTCTGGCTCAGGGTCATCACGAGCACATGCGTGTACCGCAAGAGCAGGTCGTGCAGGGCGGGACATTGGCGAATGGTTGCCTGCAGAGCCTCGACCTTGATCCGGAGCCACGGCCCGCCAACCTGCACCATCAGTTCGTGAGGCGTGCGATCCGAGCCAAGCACCGTCGCGGTGCTGACCATCGCTTCGAAGCCGAAGCAGCCGACCTCGATCCTGCGGTTCTCGTGCGTGACCGCGATGTTCGACGACAGGCCGGCCTCCGGGAAGTAGGCGAACTCCAAGACTTCGCCGACCGAGGCCAGGACATCACCCTTCTCGACCTCCACACGTTCGAGATGTGACAGAAGCTGCTCCAGATCGCCCGACGGCAGCGCCTGTAGCAGGCGGTTCTCGAACTTCGTCAGACCCATCGCAAGCGTCCGCCCTTCCTGACATCGTATGGGCGCGCCCATGCTGGACAGAACGATCGCACAGGTGAATCGGGCGGTCTGAACGAAGGCTGCGCCAAGAGGCCTGCTCGATAGACCCGCGAAGGTTGGGCCGGTTCCGCGAAGACACCTCCCCACGCCAGCCGTGACATCATCCGCCCTTATCTCGGCCGCTCCTCCTTCAGGATCGCAGCCACCAGTCCGGAAATTTTCAGGCACGGCTTCGGCTACGCGACCGAGCGCTCGCGGCATCTGCCTTTGAGGCACCGCCATGTGCATTGAGCGGCGGCAACGGGCTCGGAGCCTCCTGTCGCCTGCCGGCCGGCAAGCCGATGAGGGCTCTCCAACCCGCTCGGCCCCGCGGAGTCCCGATCCCGGCCGTCCACTCGGCTCCGCTCGACCAGGCCGGCTAGACATGACCCAGACACGTGTGGGGACCCGATCCGCCTGCATCTTGAGCCCGATACCGGGGCCGGTGGCGCAGGGGTCGGACCCTCGCTCCGATTGATATGCGTTAGTGCGCCGCACTTCAGCAGCCGATAGGCCAAGCAGCCCACAGGCCGCTGGAGGGTACCTGCGCCGGCCGAGTTCGCGCCACGGCTGCTTGGGCCGAGCCGTTTCCGGCCCGGCGAAGCTGGCCACGAGAGCTAGATGGAACGTCCAGGTATCATCGAGACAGCGGACATTGCGGCGGGCCGCTACAAGCTGCTGGTCGAGGCGATCACGGATTATGCGATCTACATGCTGGATCGCGACGGTCATGTGACAAGCTGGAACCCGGGCGCCAGGCGGTTCAAAGGCTACGCGGCCGAGGAGATCATCGGCCGTCACTTCTCGGCCTTCTACACAGACGCTGAACGCGCCGCGGGCGTGCCGGCGCGAGCGCTGCACGAGGCAGCCCAGACGGGGCGCTTCGAGCGCGAGGGTTGGCGCGTGCGCAAGGACGGCACGCAATTCTGGGCCCACGTCATCATCGACCCGATCAGGTCGCCGGACGGCGAACTGATCGGGTTCGCAAAGATCACCCGCGACCTCACCGAGCGGAGAACCGCCGAGGCGAAGCTTCGGGAGAGTGAGCAGCAGTTCCGACTGCTTGTCCAGGGCGTGAAAGACTACGCGATCTACATGCTGAACGCGCGTGGCGAGGTCGCAAGCTGGAATGCCGGCGCGCAGCGGATCAAAGGTTACATTCCGGAAGAGATCATCGGGAATCATTTCTCCGGTTTCTACACGCAAGCGGACCGCGATGCCGGCCTGCCACAACTCGGGCTGGACACGGCTGCGCGTGAGGGCCGTTGGGAGAACGAAGGGCTGCGGGTTCGCAAGGACGGGACCACGTTCTGGGCGCACGTTACCGTCGACGCGATACGCGACGATGGTGGTCAGCTGATCGGGTTCGCGAAGGTTACCCGCGACATCACCGAGCGCCGCCGGGCGGAAGAGGCGCTGCAGCAGGCTCAGGCCGCCATGCTGCGCTCGCAGAAGCTCGAAGCTGTCGGTCAGCTCACGGGCGGCATCGCCCACGACTTCAACAACCTGCTTCAGGTGATCAGCGGCAACCTGCAGCTGCTCAGCAAGGACGTCGCCGGCAATCCCCGCGCCGAAACGCGGGTGCAGAACGCCATGGCCGGGGTGGTGCGCGGGGCGAAGCTCGCATCGCAGTTGCTCGCCTTCGCCAGGCGCCAGCCTCTGGAGCCGAAGGTCGTGAATATCGGCCGCTTGGTCCAGGGCATGGACGACATGCTTCGCCGCGCACTCGGCGGTGAAGTCGAGATCGAGACCGTCGTGGCGGGCGGGCTGTGGAACACCCTCGTCGATCCCGACCAGATCGAGAACGCTGTCCTCAATCTCGCGATCAACGCCCGCGATGCGATGGATGGCCATGGCCGCCTGACCGTCGAGGCGAGCAATGCCTTCCTGGACGACGCATATGCGCGGGGTCACGACGACGTCGCGCCGGGTCAGTACGTGCTGCTGGCGGTGACCGATACCGGGGTGGGCATCCCTCAGGACGCGCTCGAGCGGGTCTTCGAGCCGTTCTTCACGTCCAAGCCGGAGGATAAGGGTACCGGTCTCGGCCTCGCGATGGTCTATGGCCTCGTGAAGCAATCCGGCGGGCACATCAAAATCTACAGCGAGGTGGGTGCAGGCACGACCGTGAAGGTCTACCTGCCGCGTGCGATGGACAAGGAGGACGCCCCCGTCGCCACGCCGCCTGTGGAGATCGGTGGGGGCGACGAGACGATCCTGGTCGTCGAAGACGACGACGAGGTTCGCGAGGTCGCCGTCTCCATGCTGGGTGAACTCGGCTACCGGGTTTTCAAGGCGCGAGATGCCGCGAGCGCGCTGGCGATCGTCGAGAGCGGCCTGCCCATCGACTTGATCTTCACCGATGTGATGATGCCGGGTGCCTTGCGCAGCCCCGAGCTGGCGCGCAAAGCCAAGCAACGTTTGCCCAATCTCGCAGTGCTGTTCACCTCTGGATACACGCAGAACGCCATCGTGCATGGCGGACGCCTCGATCCCGGCGTTGACCTGCTCGGCAAACCCTACACGCGCGAAGCCCTTGCGCGGAAGGTCAGGCATGTGCTTGCCAACCAAGCTCAGCGCCAAACGGTCGCTCGAACCGACACCCGGCCTCTGGACCGGGACGCCGTGAAGGGTGCGACCGTGCTGCTGGTCGAGGACGATTCGGTCATCCGGGGCACGACGACCGAGATGCTGACCGATATCGGCTGCCGCGTTCGACAGGCGGGCAGCGTGGAAGAAGCCTACAGGGTGCTGGAACTCGACAGGATAGACGTCCTCCTCACGGATGTCGGCTTGCCGGGCATCTCCGGCCTGGAACTTGCCAAGACAGTGCGGGCTCGCCAGCCGGAGGTGTGTGTGATTCTTGCGTCGGGCGACACGGGTGTCGGGTCCGACGCTGCCTTCCTGCGCGCCTCTCTCGTCGTGAAGCCCTATACGCCCGACACCCTGAGGCAGACGATCGCAACGGCGCTTCAGGCGCGCAGGCTCACATCCCGCCAGCAACTCGGTTAGCGCCGATTCCGGGCGTCCGATCTGCTCCCTCTGGCTGATTGATCCGGCGCTCGATCTCGGCGCCTGGGCGGTCCAGCCGGTTGGTGGAGTGACGCGTGCCCCGATGCTGAGCGATAAAGCCTCATGCAGGCTCGGTAGGCCTGATCCGGTCAGCAGACCGCGGCAACTGGCCAGAGGCATGCATCGGCACGAGGTGAAGCCCTCTAAGATGCGAGCCAAGATGCAGCGGCTGCGCATCCCGGCTGCGACGAGAAATCCTGATGTTCCTCAGTGTGTTCGACGTGTTCAAGCTCGGCATCGGACCGTCCTCGTCCCACACCATGGGACCGATGACGGCAGCGGCCGACTTCCTGGACCTGCTACGCGCCCATCACGCGAGCCAAGCGGCCGAAGCAATCCGCGTGACCTTGTACGGCTCTCTCGCCTTCACGGGTCGTGGGCATGCCACAGAACGGGCGGTGGCACTCGGCCTCCTCGGCTACCGACCCGCCACGATCGAGATGGACGAGGCCGAGCATCAGCTTGCGGAACTTCGCGTCGGCAAGCGCCTCGCCCCACCGGGCCTGCCGGCACTCGCCTTTGACCCGTTGACCGCGGTCGTCTTCGATTTCGGGCCCCCGCTACCCGGACATTCGAACGGCCTCATCATCACGGCTTTCGACGCCCAGGGCGCACAGATCCTGTCCGAGACCTATTACTCGATCGGCGGCGGCTTCATCCTGACGGCCGCCCAACGGGACGTGGGTCTCCCGCCCTCCTCGGAGGCTTCCGATCCGCGGCTCTGGCCCTACCCATTCGAGTCCGCGGCCGCCATGCTGCGCATGGCGCGGGAGAGCGGCCTGTCGATCGCCGACATGAAGCGCGCGAACGAGGCCGTCGGCCGGTCGGATGCCGAGATCGAGGCGGGACTTGCACGCATCTGGCGGACCATGGACGGCTGCATCGAGCGTGGTCTGTCGCACGAAGGGGAGTTGCCCGGCGGCCTGCGCGTCAAGCGTCGGGCCAAGCGTATCCGAGACCAGCTTCTGAGCGAACAAGGCTCGAACAGGGCGCAGCCTCACAGCGTGACCGAGTGGTTGAGCGTATACGCGATGGCGGTCAACGAAGAGAATGCGGCCGGCGGCCAGGTGGTGACGGCGCCGACGAACGGTGCCGCGGGCGTCGTTCCAGCCGTGATCCGGTATTATCTGGATCGTTGCATCGGCGCCGACCCGGCCCGGGTTTCGGATTTCCTGCTGACGGCCGCAGCCATCGGCGGGCTGATCAAGCACAATGCCTCGATCTCGGGCGCGGAGGCCGGTTGCCAGGGTGAAGTCGGCTCCGCCAGCGCGATGGCGGCGGGCGGCCTGTGCGCCGTACTCGGCGGCACGCCCGCGCAGGTCGAGAACGCCGCCGAGATCGCGCTGGAGCACCATCTCGGAATGACTTGCGACCCGGTCGCGGGCTTGGTCCAAGTGCCTTGCATCGAGCGGAACGGCATCGGCGCCACGAAAGCCGTCGCGGCCGCATCGCTCGCGTTGCGCGGCGATGGGTCCCATTTCATGCCGCTCGACAATTGCATCGCGGCCATGCGGCAGACCGGCGAGGAGATGAGCACCAAGTACAAGGAAACGAGCTTGGCCGGTCTTGCTGTGAACCTCCCGGAATGCTGACGATCAGCGCGGTGTGCCTGCTCATGCTCGCTGCAGCGGAGCGCGAGAACATGCCGGCCCATGAACAGACCTCGCTGCCGGGGGTTGATCGCACGTTCGTCGTGCGTCCGACCGAGACCGGGGCGGCGCAGCCGAGCCCGTAGATCCCACAGCACCCACGCGAGCGATGATGGCAGAGTTCCGAACAGCCCTGGTTGCGGGCGCAAACGGAATCATCGGCAAAGCGCTGATGCAGGAACTTGCGGCATCGGAGGGTTGGCACGCGCGTGCCCTCTCACGGCGGCCGCACGGATCGAGCGAGGCCATTGCGGCTGATCTGACCGATTCAGAAGCGACCCGCGCCGCCCTCGGTCAGGCCCGCGATACCACGCATCTGTTCTATGCCGCTCTCGCACCCCAACCGAGCCTTGCGGATGAGGACCGCGTGAACGGCGCGATGCTGCGCAACCTTCTCGATGGACTGGAAGCGGTCGGCGCCCCCCTGGAGCGCGTGGTTCTGTATCAGGGCGCGAAGGTCTACGGTGTCCATCTCGGCCCCGTTCCAGCGCCGTTCTACGAAGACGAGAACCCACGCCACATCGGGCCGAACTTCTACTTCACGCAAGAAGATGAGTTGCGGAGTCGGGCGGATCGCGGCGGGGCCGCTTGGTCTATCCTCCGTCCCGACGTGGTGGTTGGCGATGCCGCCGGCAACGCCATGAACATCGCCACGGTGATCGGCGCCTACGCCGCCTTGTGCAGGGTGGAAGGCGCCGCGTTCCGTTTCCCAGGGCCGGCCCACGTCTACGAGAGTGTGTTTGCCCAGGTGACGGATTCCGGCGCGCTCAGCCGGGCAAGCCTCTGGGCCGCGACATCCGATGCCGCGCGCGGCGAGGCCTTCAACTACGTGCACGAGCCCTTCCGGTGGCGGCGGGTCTAGGAGAAGCTTGGCGTTGCGCTCGATCTGCCGGTCGGGCCGCCGGTTCCGATGCGCCTGGCCGTCCACATGGCGAGCAAGAAGCCGGTCTGGACGCGACTAGCGGCAGAACAGGGCCTGAGCGACCTGCCCTTCGAGAGGGCGGTCGGCTGGAGCTTCGGCGATTTCGTGTTTCACAGCGACTTCGATCTGGTCTCCGACATGGGCAAGATCCGGCGCGCGGGTTTTGGTGAGAGCATGGACAGCGTCGAGGCCTTGGTCGCCGCTATTCGCCGCTTGCAAGAGGCGAAGGTGCTGCCGCGCTAGGACCAAAGGCTCGGGTAGCAGGACATTCCTCGGCTTGACTTGATTGGCCCCGACGAAACCGACGAAGATACGCTGGTGGTACGACGAAGGACCGTCAGCCGATTGTCCTGGTCCTCATGGGGATCGGCTTCCTGTGAAAGCTTGCAGAGATACGCGGGCGACCTCCCGCAGCGCCTCGCGGTCGGCGCCCGAGGAAGCCAGGACACCCATGCCCGAGGCAACGGTCGATAGGAACCGCGCCAGTGCAGCCGGGTCGGCCTCCGCCGGCAGATCCCCGGTCTGCTTGGCCTGAAGGAATCGCTCGCGGAGCTCCGTCTCCGTCTGCGCGCGCCGGGTCGCCAATTCGAACGGGATGTTCTCCGAGCCCGCCCCGCAGGCGAGCCCGCCCTGGACCAGGAGGCAACCGGGCGGATTGGCGGGATCGGTATGGCTCTCGGCGATGCTGCCCAGGAAGCGCTCGGCCACGTCGCGCGCCGTGGCCCCTGCCAGAACGAAGCGCATGTGTTCCGAGCGCCGCTGCGCGTAACGATCGAGGGCGGCCTTCAGCAGGCCCTCCTTGCTGCCGAACGCCGCGTAGAGGCTGGGCGGCTTGATGCCCATGGCCTTCGTCAGCATGGCGAGGCTCGCGCCGTCGTAGCCGTGCCGCCAGAACACCTCCATCGCCTCTTCGAGGGCCTTGTCCGTGTCGAAGGACCGGGGCCGCCCCATCACCATTGTCCGCGCACTCCAACTTTTGTATCGAGTGGTAGATAAGTCACTTGACGCCCTGCGTCCATGCCGACATGTGTAGCGAGCTATACAGATGTCGGAGTCGCTCGTGGAATCCCAGCCTCGTTCCGTACAGGGTCTCGCACGCGTCAGGCGCTTCGCCGCCGGAGGGCTCGCGATCGGGTCCCTGTTCGGGGCAGCCTACCATGTCGCGCCCACGTCGCTGATCAGGGGCAGTGAGGCGATTGCGGCCACGCCGCCCGTCGAGACGGCCATGCCGGCTTCGGTCGCGACCGTCGAGCCGCGCGAGGTCATCCTCTGGGACGAATTCTCGGGCCGGCTGGAGGCGGTCGATCGCATCGAGGTGCGGGCCCGCGTCGGCGGCGCGATCCAGGCCACGCATTTCGCGGAAGGCGAGCTGGTCAAGGCCGGGGACGTGCTGGTGACAATCGATCCCGCACCTTACGCGGCGGAGGTCCGGCGGCTGGAAGCCCAAGTAGCGGGCACCGAGGCGCGCGTTGCCATGACGGCAAGCGACCTCGAACGCGGGCAGAGGTTGTCGGATCAGCATATCGTCACGGCGCGCGACCTCGACGTTCGAGCCAACGCGTTCAAGGAGGCGAAGGCGAGCCTTGATGCCGCGCAGGCGGCGCTGGAGGCGGCACGCCTGAACCTCGGCTACACTCAAGTCCGGGCTGCCGTGAGCGGTCGCGTCGGACGGCGCGAGATCACGCCGGGCAACCTCGTTGCGACCGGCGCTGGGGCTGCGGTACTGACCACGCTGGTCTCGGTCGATCCCGTTTACGCAAGCTTCGATGCGGACGAGGGCGTCGTCCTGAAGGCGCTGGCGTCGATCGCGGATCCGGCCGGTGGCCGCGGCAAGCTCGACCGCATCCCCGTGGAGATGGCGACGGCCGATGGCACGCGGGCCAAGGGGCATCTGCAGTTCATCGACAACAAGGTCGATGCCCGCAGCGGCACGGTTCGCGTGCGCGCGACCTTCTCCAACAGCGACGGCCGCCTGATCCCCGGGCAGTTCGCGCGGATGCGGCTCGGTCAGGCCGCACCGGAGCGCCTTCTCCTCGTCGACGAGCGCGCGATCGGCACCGATCAGGATAAGAAGTTCGTGCTCGTGGTCGGCGCGGACGACCGAGCCATGTTTCGGGCCGTCACCCTCGGCAGGGCCGTCGAGGGATTGCGCGTCGTGACCTCCGGCCTGTCCGGCGGCGAGCGTATCGTGGTCAACGGGCTGCAGCGCATCCGGCCCGGCACCCTCCTGCACCCCGAAGCCGTGGCGATGGGAACGCGTCCGGACGGTACCGCGTCCGGGACGAGCAAGCTCGCCCAGCGCTGACGGACTGCGCCTCGCCCGGCCGACCAGAAGTCCCGACGCAATGATTACGGCGACCCGCTCGCGGCGGCCGCCCTGTCGACCTTTGACCTCGCGCCCTCGGAGGGCGGCATGAACCTCTCCAAGTTCTTCATCGATCGCCCGATTTTTGCGGGCGTCCTCTCGATGCTCATCTTCATCGGTGGCCTGCTTTCGCTCTTCGCGATGCCGATCTCCGAGTATCCAGACGTGGTGCCACCGTCCGTGGTCGTCCGGGCGACCTTCCCGGGCGCGAACCCCAAGGTCATCGTCGAGACCGTGGCGACGCCCATCGAGGAGCAGATCAACGGCGTCGAGGGCATGCTCTACATGTCGAGCCAAGCCACGACGGACGGCATCATGACGCTGACCGTCACATTCCGGCTGGGCACCGACCCCGACAAGGCGCAGCAGCTCGTCCAGAACCGGGTCTCACAGGCCGAGCCGCGCCTGCCGGCTGTGGTGCGCCAACTCGGCATCGTCACGGTGAAGAGTTCCCCCGACCTGACCATGGTGGTGCATCTCGTCTCGCCCAACGGGCGCTACGACATGA
Organism: Methylobacterium sp. P1-11; assembly: GCF_008329595.1. Lineage (NCBI taxonomy): Bacteria > Pseudomonadati > Pseudomonadota > Alphaproteobacteria > Hyphomicrobiales > Methylobacteriaceae > Methylobacterium > Methylobacterium sp. P1-11. The sequence goes on along the minus strand of NZ_NPKS01000052.1, from coordinate 10,754 downwards.
CCTACCTGCGCAACTACGCGGTGCTGAACATCAAGGACCGCCTGGCGCGGCTCGACGGCGTCGGACAGGTTCAGCTCTTCGGCTCCGGCGACTACGCGATGCGGATCTGGCTCGACCCGCAGAAGGTGGCCGAGCACGGGCTGTCCGCCGGCGACGTCGTGCGCGAGATCCAGGCCCAGAACGTCGAGGCCGCGGCCGGCGTCATCGGCGCCTCGCCGGCCGTCCCGGGCCTCGACCTGCAGCTCTCGCTCAATGCCGAGGGTCGCTTGAGCAGCGAGGAGCAATTCGGCGACATCGTCGTCAAGACGGGAGCAGACGGCGCCATCACCCGGCTTCGCGACGTCGCGCGGATCGAACTCGGAGCCTCCGACTACGCCCTCCGCTCCCTCCTCGACAACAAGTCGGCGGTCGCGATTCCGATCTCCCAATCTCCCGGCTCGAACGCGATCCGGATCTCGGACGAGGTCCGCCGCACCATGGCGGAGATCAAGCAGACCATGCCGGAGGGGGTGGACTATCAGATCGTCTACGATCCGACCCAGTTCGTGCGCGCCTCCATCGAGGCGGTGATCCACACCCTGTTGGAGGCCATCGCCCTCGTCGTCCTCGTGGTGATCCTGTTCCTGCAGACGTGGCGGGCCTCGATCATCCCGCTGCTGGCCGTGCCGGTCTCGATCGTCGGCACCTTCGCGGTGATGCATGTCTTCGGCTTCTCGATCAACGCGCTGAGCCTCTTCGGCCTGGTGCTCGCCATCGGCATCGTCGTCGATGACGCCATCGTCGTCGTGGAGAACGTCGAGCGGAACATCGAGAGCGGGCTGTCACCGCGGGAAGCCAGCTACCAGGCCATGCGTGAGGTCTCGGGCCCCATCATCGCCATCGCGCTGGTGCTCGTCGCCGTCTTTGTGCCACTGGCCTTCATCAGCGGGCTCACCGGCCAGTTCTACAAGCAGTTCGCTCTGACCATCGCGATCTCGACGGTGATCTCGGCCATCAACTCCCTGACCCTCTCACCGGCCCTCTCCGCCCTCCTGCTGAAGGATCATCACGCCCCGAAGGACCGACTGACCCGAATTCTCGACGGGCTTCTCGGCTGGTTCTTCCGCCGGTTCAACCGCGCCTTCGGGCGAGCCTCGAACGGATACGGAAGCGGCGTCGGCTTCGTCGTGTCGCGCAAGGCGACGATGATGGTCCTCTATGTCCTGCTCGTCGGCCTGACCGCCGTTCTGTTCCGTCAGATCCCGGGCGGCTTCGTGCCGGGGCAGGATAAACAATACCTCGTGGGTTTCGCGCAGCTGCCCGACGGCGCCACCCTCGACCGGACCGAAGAGGTGATCCGCCGCATGAGCGAGATTGCGCTCAAGGAGCCCGGCGTCGAAAGCGCCGTCGCCTTCCCCGGCCTCTCGATCAACGGGTTCACCAACAGCTCCAACTCGGGGATCGTGTTCTCGACCTTGAAGCCTTTCGACGAGCGCAAGGATCCCTCCTTGAATGGAGCGGCCATCGCGCAGTCGCTGAACAGAAAGTACGCCGCAATTCCCGAAGCCTTCATCGCGATGTTCCCGCCACCGCCCGTCAACGGGCTCGGGACCATCGGCGGCTTCAAGCTGCAGATCGAGGATCGGGCCGGCCTCGGCTACGAGGCGCTGAATGATGCCACCAAGGCGTTCATGGCCAAGGCCGCCCAGACGCCCGAACTCGTCGGATTGTTCTCCAGCTTCCAGATGAACGTGCCGCAGCTCTTCGCCGACGTCGATCGGACGAAGGCTCGCCAGCTCAACATACCGGTCACGGACATCTTCGACACGCTTCAGATCTATCTCGGATCTCTCTATGTGAACGACTTCAACAAGTTCGGCCGGACCTACTCAGTGCGTGTGCAGGCCGACGCGCCCTTCCGAGCGCGCTCGGACGATGTCGGGTTGCTGAAAGTCAGGGCCGGCACCGGCGAAATGGTTCCGCTCTCAGCCCTGCTGCGCGTCCGCCAGACCGCGGGCCCAGAGCGGGCTATGCGCTACAACGGCTTCCTGTCAGCCGACATCAATGCCGGTGCAGCGCCCGGCTATTCGTCGGGTCAGGCTCAGGCCGCCGCCATGCGCATCGCGGCCGAGACTCTGCCGCGCGGTTTCGCCTTCGAATGGACGGATCTTACGTATCAGGAATTCATCGCGGGCAATTCCGGGGTTTGGGTTTTCCCGCTGGCGCTGCTCCTGGTCTTCCTCGTGCTGGCTGCGCAGTATGAAAGCCTCGCCCTTCCGCTGGCGATCCTGCTGATCGTGCCGATGGGCCTGCTGGCCGCCATGTTCGGTGTATGGTTGTCGGCAGGCGACAACAACGTGTTCACGCAGATCGGCCTCATCGTGTTGGTCGGCCTTTCGGCCAAGAACGCCATCCTGATCGTGGAGTTCGCGCGCGAGCTGGAATTCGCCGGTCGCACGCCGCTTCAGGCGGCCATCGAGGCGAGCCGCCTCCGACTGCGTCCGATCCTGATGACGTCGATGGCCTTCATCATGGGTGTCCTACCCCTGGTGACCGCGACGGGCGCCGGCTCGGAGATGCGACGCGCGATGGGCGTCGCGGTATTCTCGGGCATGATCGGCGTGACTGCGTTCGGCCTGTTCCTGACGCCGGTCTTCTACGTGCTGCTGCGTCGGTTGAGCGGCAACAGGCCCCTCAAGCAGCAAGGCAACAGCACGGCTGTTCTATCTGAAAGCAGCATCGCGGAAGCCGCGTAGCCGATGCAGCGGGTCGGTCGATCGGGTCCCGACCCACTTGGCGCGAGTCCAATCCGTCCTCTTCGGAACCGCCCCGTTCTCGGAACCTCAGGACGTCCGTGTCTCCGGGCCTGCGGCCACATCAAAGCTTGAACCTGAAGCGACGACACCGATTCCAAAATGTGCATACAATGCAAATTCTTCACGCGCCGAGGATTGTTGCCGAACGTGGCCGCAGCCCACCCGGCAACCTGCTCGATCTCGCCAAGCTCTGAGCAGATCTGCAGAAAAAACTATCGTTCGGTTCTGATTGCGACCCGACAGAACCTTACAGGAGCGGCGGCTCGCAGGTCGCGCACGGAGCGCGTTTGATTGCTCGGCCAATTGAGAACAGGGGTCGACAGAGCCACGTGCACCGTCAATCCCCGAGGTCCAGAGGCAGGCGTCAGCGAAGCGTCGGTTACGCCGCCGCCCGGCTGGCCATGTAGTGGCGCCAGCCGCCGAACCGCGTGATATCGACCGCACCCGCGACGCCGGCCGCCTCCACGAGGAAGCCCTTCGGCGCGGTCCCGTCGGCGAGCCGTAGAGTGCCGATGCCGAGCGGCTCCGGGATGCCGGCCACGAAGGTCCCGAACGCAGAAGGGGGCAACGCCCATACCTCGGTCTCGATCGCACCACCTTCGTCGACGGCCACCCGAAGCAGCCCGGGACGATGCGGCGGGCCGCCGGGCAAGGCGTAGAGGCGGTAATCCGGTCGAGTCACCACCGTCCGCAAGTACCGTGCCCCGTGCTCGGCGAGTTCGCGATTTAGGGGCAGACCCGACAGATGCGCCCCGACGACAGCCAGCTCGAACTCGCCGGGCTGCGCCTGGGCCGGACCCGGTTCCGCGGCCGGCACAGGATACGCCCCGGCGCCGATCCGGACAGCGGCGGCGGCATGCAGACGCGCACCCAGGGTGGCGAGCAGCCCGTCACACCCGCGCGGCGCGAGCAGGGTGAGCCCGGACGGAAAGCTGTCGGCGCGGGGCCGCCCCGGGATTGCGAGGGCGCACCAGTCGAGCAGGTTGACGAAGTTGGTGTAGGTGCCGAGTTCGCTGTTCGGCCCGATCGGGTCGGCGACCACCGACGCGCAGGTCTGCGGGCGCGGATAGGTCGGTACGGCGAGGACATCAATGTGGTCCCAGATCGCGCTCGCGTCGCGACGCAGCTCCGCCAGGCGGTAGAGGCCCGCGAAGGCGTCCGCGGCGCTGTATCGCTCGGCGGCGGCAATAACCGCCCGCGTCGTCGGGTGCAGGATCTCTGGGCGGGTCACCATCACCGGGCGGATCGCCGCGTAGCGCTCGGCCACCCATGGCCCGTCGTAGAGCAGGCTCGCGACAGCGAACATCGGGCTCAGGTCGATCGGCACTCCGGTGCCGACGAGCGGTTCGAGGTCGGCGACTGATGCCGCGAAGGCCGCTTCCGAGAGCCCGTCACCCCCGAAATAGAGGCTCGCCGCGTCCGGCAGGCCCAGGCGCAGTCCCGCCGGTATCCCGGCCGACGCCGCAGCCACCGGCAGCGTCCGTGACCAGGGATCGGCACCGTCGAATGCCACCATGACCCGGAAGGCCGCGTCGGCGTCGGCGACCGTGCCGGCGAAGACCGAGATCGTGTCGAGAGTCCGGCAGGCCGGTAGCATCCCGCGGCTGGAGACCGCCCCGAGGGAGGGCTTCAGCCCGACGACGTTGTTGAGCGCCGCCGGCACCCGGCCCGAGCCTGCCGTGTCGGTCCCGAGGGCGAATGATACGATTCCGTGGGCCACCGCGACCGCCGAACCGCTGCTGGACCCCCCAGGCACATAGGCCGGATCGATGGCGTTACGCGGGGCGGGATAGGGAGTCCGCAGGCCGACGAGCCCAGTGGCGAACTGGTCGAGGTTGGTCTTGCCGATCAGGATCGCCCCGGCGTCGAGGAGGCGCGCGACCGCGGGCGCGGTCTCGGCGGGGGTATGGGCGAAATCCGGGCAGGCGGCGGTGGTCGGCAGGCCGGCGATGTCGACATTGTCCTTCACGGCGAAGGGCACGCCCCAGAGCGGCTTCGCCGCGGGGTCGAAAGGCGGGAGTGCGGCCGCTGCCGCCAGCGCCTCGGGCTCCGGCACCAGCGCGAGGAAGATACCGGGATCATCGACCGCCGCGATCCGTCGATAGGCCTCGGCCACGACGGCACGCGGGTCGAGGCCGTCGGCATAGGCGGCGTGCAGGAGCGAGATAGTTGGGAAGGGGGGCACAGCGGCTCCTCAGCTCAGGCCGGCACGGAAATTTACGACACGTCGCCGGCGGCGCTGTACCAGTCGAGGATCTCGGCCCCTTGCATGAAAACCGCGTCGCTGCGCGCCAGGATGGCATCGAGCAGCCGCTCCAGCAGGCCGATCCGGTGTGGAACGCCGGTGATGTAGGGGTGGATCGCGAAGCCCATCACCTTGGCGCCCCCAAGGGGCCCAGAACCGGTGGCCTCCGCGGCAAGGCGGTCGAGATTGGCGAGCGCCCGCTCCACGAACTCGTCGGCCCGGTGATGCTGGATGGCGAGCAGCGTGATGTCGTTCAGCTCGACAGAGTAAGGGAGGGCCACAAGAGGCCCGGTGCGCGTCGCCACCCGGCACGGACGGTCGTCGACCACGAAGTCGCCGACATACTCGATGCCAGCCTCGTGCAGGTGATCGGGCGTGTCGAGAGTCTCGGTGAGACCCGGCCCGAGCCAACCACGCGGCGGACGCCCGGTGACCTCGGTGATCGCCGCCACCGTGCGGGCGATAATCCCGGGCTGGTCCTCGACCCGGTGGGTCGGGACTTGGTGGAAACCGTGAGCCATGAACTCCCAGCCGGCCGTGTGGGCGGCCTCGGCGATGCGGGGATAGGCTGCGCAGACCGAGCCGTTGATCGACAGGGTCGGGCGGATGCCGCGGCTCGTGAACGCCTCGAGGAAGCGCCAGACGCCGACCCGCATGCCGTATTCGTGCCAAGCCCAGTTCGGGATGTCGGGCAGCAGACTCGCGCCGGTCGGCGGCACCAGGATCTGGCGCGGCATCGGATGGTCGATCAGCCAGTGCTCGACATTGACCACGGGCCAGACGGCGACCTGCTTGCCCGCGGGCAGGGTGATCCGAGGCCGGTCAATGGCGGCGCAATAGGCGAGCCGGTTCTCAGGCCGGCGGGGATCGTCGAACGTGGTCTCCATCACGCCGCGACCCGCGGCGCGTGGTGACTGTGAAGCTGGGCCGCGAGCATCCGGCGGAGGTCGTTGAAGGCCGGGCTGGACACGTCCCGGCGCCGCGGAAGGTCGACCTCATGCACCGCCTCGATACGGCCGGGACCGGGCGACATCATCACGATGCGGTCGGCGAGGAAGATCGCTTCCTCGATGGCGTGGGTCACGAACAGGATCGTGAGCCCCGTGCGGGACCAGAGATCAAGCAGCTCGTCCTGCAGTCGCTCCCGGGTCATGGCGTCGAGCGCGCCGAAGGGTTCGTCCATCAACAGCACCTCGGCCTCGTTGGCGAGCACCCGGGCGATGGCGACGCGCTGCTTCATCCCGCCGGAGAGCTGGTGCGGATAGGCGTCGGCGAAAGCCTGGAGCCCGACCAGGGCAATGTAGCGCTCGGCGGCGTCGCGCACCTCTGCGGCGGGCCGCCCGCGCGCCTTGGGGCCGAAGCCGATATTGTCGCGCACCGAGAGCCACGGGAACAGGCCGTAATCCTGGAAGACCATACCGCGGCTCGGCCCCGGCCCCGCGATGGGCTTGCCCCACATCAGGGCCCGTCCGGAACTCGGGGCCTCGAAGCCTGCGGCGACCCGCAGCAGCGTCGACTTTCCACAGCCCGAAGCGCCGAGCAGGCAGACGAATTCGCCACGGGACACTGTGAGGTTCGCTTCGCGCAGAGCCTCCGTCCGTCGCCCGCCCGCCGCGTAGGTTTTCGAGACCGCGCACATGTCGAGGATCGGGATCGTGGGGTCAGCCATCGGTCTCAGCCATGATTGGGACTCCAGGCGAGCAGGCGGCGTCCGAGCCGCATGACCAGCCAGTCGGAGACGAAGCCCGCGACGCCGATCACGGCCATGCCGCAGATCACAATCTCGGTGCGCGAGAGCTGGCGCGCCTCCATGATGATCGCGCCGAGGCCGGTCTGGACGCCGGTCATCTCGCCGACCACGATCACCACCCAGGCGAAGCCGAGGCCGAGCCGAAGGCCGGTGAAGATCGATGGCAGCGCCGCAGGCAGTACCACCCGGACGAATTGCGCCGGCCCGGTGCAGCCGAGCATCGCGGCCGCCTCGAACAGGCGCGGTTCCACCGAGCGTACCCCGAACACCGTGTTGACCAGGATCGGGTAGAACGCCCCGAGGAACACGAGGAAGAAGGCCGAGCGCGGCCCGAGGCCGAACAGGATCATGGCGAGCGGCAGCCACGCCGTGACCGGGACCGGCCGCAGGACCTGCAGGACGGGATCGAGGAGCGCGCGGACCACCGGGACGCGGCCGATCAGCAGACCGAGCGGCAGGGCTGCGGCAGCCGCGAATGCGAAGCCGCCGTAGACGCGACTCAGCGACGCCGCGAGATGGGTCCACAGAGTGCCGCTGAAGGCATCGTCGTTGATGCCACCGATGGCGAGGTCCCGCAGCTCGGCCCAGACCTCTGCGGGAGGCGGGATCAGGCTGTAGGGCCGGCCGGCGGTGGTGAACTGCCAGATCGCGACGAGCGCGGCCGGCACCACGCAGGCGAGCGCCAGTCCACGCAGGCGGGCGAGCCCGAGTCCGGCCCGACGGGCGGGGGCCGGTGGCACCGTCGCCGGCAGGGCGCCGACCTCGATCCCGGTGCTCACGCCCGCCCCATCGCGTCGACGAAGCGGGTGTCGATGAAGCCCGGCTCGGGCAGTCGCTTGATCTGCTTCAGAGCGAGCATGTGCTGCGCGTAGGCGCCAGCCTGCCGGACCTCGTCCGGCCCCAGACGCCAGGTCAGCTCGACATTCGGGGCCGAGAGTTCCAGCGCCTCGCGCTTCTGCCCGAGCTTGGCCACCGCCATGGCGATCATGGCGTTGCGATCGCCGGCGGCGAAGTCCGTGGCCTTGCGATGGATCTCCAGCATGGTCCGGACGAGGTCCGGTCGCTCGGCCAGCGTGTCGCGGTGAGCACCGAACACCATGTTCAGGGCGCCCATCTCGGTGCCGTAAGGATACTCGACAAGCTGGCCCACGCCCGAGGCGAGGCTGACGCCGGGGCCTGGCTCGGCACCGACATAGGCGTCGACGTCGCCGCGGGCGAGCGCGATGTGCATCTCCGAGAAGGAGACCCGCACGGGGGTGATGTCTTTCACGGAGAGACCCTCCATGCGCATCCGCTCCAGGACGAAGACCTCCTGGGTGCTGCCGGGCCAGATCGCGACCCGCTTGCCCCGCAAGTCCTTGATGGCGCGGATGTCGGAGTCCTTCCTGGCGATCACCGCCATCCCGCGGTTGCAGGTGGAAGCGATGACCGCAAGGGGCTCGCCCGCCGCAGCGCCCAGCGTCGCCGCTGCAATGCCGAAGGTGCCGAAATCGACCGACTTGGTGACGACGGCGTTCTTGCACTCGGTGGGGCTCTCGAACGGCACCACCTCCACTGTTACGCCAGCGGGCGTGAAGCGCTCGTAGAAGCTCGGCGCGATCGAGTGAATCAGCTTGAGCGAGCCCATCCGGATCGTGACGGGGGCGCCCTGAGCGCGCGCGCCCGACAGAGGACCGAAGGCGAGACCGGCCCCGAGACCGGCCAGGAGGGTACGGCGGCGGATCATCGAACGGCTCCTGCAGGCTCCCGACGTCCCGACGCTAGGGGCGGCTCCTGTTGCAAGGAAGTGCTATTATCTGAGCGTGCCGTTGCATTTATCGCAACAGGGACACAGGATGCCGGCGTGAAACACCTGCGCACCGTCACTTACGTCGCCGAGGTCGCCCGCGCCGGCTCAATCCGGCGCGCCGCGGAGCGGCTGAACCTGACACCTTCGGCCTTGACTCGACAGATTCAGGACCTCGAATACGAACTCGGCACGCCGATCTTCGAACGCCTGCCGCAGGGGATGCGGCTCAATGCAGCCGGCGAGCTTTTCGCCCGCCACATCCGCGACCAAGCGGCCGATCTCGACCGGGTCCGCTCGCAGATCGCGGATCTGTCGGGGGTGCGGCGGGGTCACGTGTCGCTCGCCTGCAGCCAAGCCTTCGTCACGCAGGTCGTGCCGGAGGAGGTCGAAGCCTACCGCGCTCGTTTCCCGCAAGTCGGCTTTACGGTACAGGTGCGCGACCACGCGCAGGCGGTGACCGCCCTGGTTGCGTTCGAAGCGGATCTCGCCTTGATCCTGCAGCCGCCACCCTCGGCGGAGCTGCACCCGCTCTATTCCGGTCATCAGACCCTGTGTGCGCTGATGCGCAGGAGCCACGCGCTGGCGGCGGACATTGGGCCGGTGCGGCTGCGTGACTGCCTCGCCCATGCTCTTGCGCTGCCCGACCGGTCGCTGGCCATCCGCCATCACATCGAGCACGCGCTGGCCCGCCGCGGCGTCGAGCTGCGGCCGGTGGTCGAGTCCGGCTCGCTGGAATTCCTGCGTAATCTCACCCTGCGAGAGGATGTGATCAGCCTGCAGGTTCCCAGCGGCATCCCGGAGGATCCGCGCCTGCACAGCCGGCCGATCGACGCCCGCGACCTCACTCCGATGACACTGGTCCTCGCGCAGTTGCGCGGGCGATCACTCTCCGTCGCTGCGGCGAAGTTTGCCGATCAGCTTGTTGCTCGCCTCAACCGGAACTCTGCCTAGCGTCTGTCGTCGCCCGAACCATCTGACGGAGCATGCGCTTTGTGCCTCCTTTCGGGGGAGGGACGATGCTGAGCAAGGCGCGATGGGACTGTTCCTGAGAACGGCAGCGTGGTCCAGCAGTTGAGCGCTGCGGGACAGATCAGGCGCGATCGGAGTTCGCCGCCCCTCCGTCGACCTCCTCCTCGGTGGGAAGCTCGCAACGGTTATGGATGTCGGTGGCTGCGACCGCGCCGTGGCCCATGGCGACCACGATCTGGTCGAGCCCCCGCACGACCCCGCCGGCCGCGTACAGGCCCGGTACCGTCGTGCGGTTGTGCTCGTCGACGATCAGCGCGTTGGTCCCGTCGTGTTGTGCCCCGAGAGCGACCGCGAGTTTGGAGCGGATCCGCAAGCCGAGAGCCGAGTAGAGCACCTCGAAGCGGTGCTCAGTGCCGCAGGCCGTGCGCAACAGCGTGAGCCGGGACCCCTCGATGGTGAGATCGACGACCGGTTCGCGGACGATCTTGATGCCGTGCTGCGCCACGCGCTCGGCTCCAGTCGCATCGAGGTCCATGACCTGGCCTAAGGTCATCAACGTCACGTCGCGAGAGTAGGTGCGCGCGACGAAGATTGCTTCGCCGAGGCCCCTTTCGCCGTGGCCGATCACCGCGATGCGCCGGCCCCGCGCCTCGTAACCATCGCAGATCGGACAGTAGCGAACCAGCCCGCGCCGGACTGCGTCGGGCAGGTCGGGGAAGCTGGGCTCGATGTCATCCGCGCCCGTCGCGAGCAGGACCCGACGCGTGCGGACCTCGATTGCATCCTCGCTTCCGGTCATCTCCACCGTGGCGACGAAGCCGCCCTTCGCCTTGCGCAGGTCTCTGACGATCCCTGGCGCTACATGGAAGCCGTAGCGGGCGAGGTGTTCGCGCTGACGTTCCAGGAGCTCCTTGCCGGAGAGTCCGTCGGCAAAGACTGGGACATTGTGGCTTATCGGGATCCAGGAGGCACGGGAATCGCCCGCATCCACGACCATGAACCGGCGTTCGAAGCGGGCAAGGTATAGCGCGGCCGTCAGGCCTGCCGGCCCTCCCCCAACGATCAGGCAATCGAGCGGTGCGTCCGCGGGTTTGGTGCAGAGTTCGGCCATCGATCCACCTTCACCAAGCTCGTCCCGCAGCACGGCCATCGCCAGGCAGCCACAGATCCTGCGAGCTGCGACCAAGCGTGCATCATCCGGAACAC
>NZ_NPKS01000051.1:0-28551 GCF_008329595.1 Methylobacterium sp. P1-11 | reverse complement strand
CAAAGGGTCGATCCAAACGGTGGAGCGCCTATTCTCGCAAAATTGGGGCGGCACCCCAGCACAAAGCCGATTCTCGGCGTTTTGACACGGCCTGGACCCATGCCGGTCGCTCGAATCATTGTCGCGAGCGCCCGAGAGCGGACATAAGCTGCGCGAAGCTTTGTCCTCAGCGTGCATCCTCTGATATCGATTTTAGCTCGCGTACCGCGCTTTCAATCTGTGTCTCAGCCAGCGACGAGTAGCCGAACACAAGCATGTCATCCCGCGCTCCAGGGTCGAAGTCGTAAGCGGCTCCGCTGGACAGCGCGTAGACGCCGATACCTCGCTCGCGTGCCCTGATCTGGATCGTCCTGGCCGGGAGGAAGCCTTCCGGTAGTCGCCAGACCAGATGCAGGCCGCTCTCCGAACCCAGGATGACGGGCTCGTCGAACGTCTCCCGCAGCGCCCGGACAAGGCAGTCGCGTCGCGACTTGTAGAGTTGGCGCAGCCGGCGCAGGTGCCGGTCGAAGTGCCCCTCGTCGATGAAGGCTGCCAGCGCAGCCTGCTCAAGCCATGCTTGACCGTTGCTCATCCGGGCCTTCAGCATCCGCGCCTCGTCCCAGAACAGGCGCGGGATTGTGGCGTAGCCGATGCGCAGGCCCGCCCCCACCGACTTGGAGAAAGTGCCGGCGTAGAAGACGCGGCGCCCCCCATCGAGGCCGGCCAGGGCAGTCAGCGGCGGGCCGTCGTATCGGAAGTCGCTGTCGTAGTCGTCCTCGACGATGTAGCTGTCGGTCTCCTCGGCCCAGCGCAGGAGTTCCAGCCGCCGGCTCAGAGGCATGGTCGCGCCGGTAGGGAACTGGTGCGAGGGCGTGACGTACAGCAGGCTGCCCCGGTCCCTCGACAATAGGTCCGTCCGCAGGCCGTTGCCGTCCACCAGGACCGGATGGATGGTCATGCCGGCGCTCCTGAAGATCAGGGATGCCCCGAGGTAGCAGGGGTTCTCGATACAGAGCTGCCGGGTGCGGGACCTAAGCAGGTTGAACACCAGATTGAGGGCGTCCTGCCCGCCCGCGGTCACGACGACTTGGTTCTCCGTCACCGCGACGGCGCGGGCACGTCTCAGGTGCGTGGCGATGGCCGCGCGGAGTTCCGGGAGACCGGCCGGGTCGCAGTAGTCGGTCAGGTAGGCGGTCTCGCGCGACAGGAGACGGTTCACGATCCGCCGCCAGATGCGGAGCGGGAACCCCGCGGGGTCCGAACGTCCGACCCAGAAGTCGAGCTCCGGTCGGTCGCCGCCGCCGCCCGGCGAGCCGGCGAAGCAGAGCAGGGGTTCGCCGGCCTCGTCCGGGACCGGTCCATTGGTCGGGGCCTGGCCGCCACGCTGGATCAGCAGGAGGCTGTCCGGCGGGATGGGCTCCACGAACAGGCCGGCCGTGCCGCGCGCCTTGACGTAGCCCTCGGCCGCGAGCCGCTCGTAGGCCGTGATCACGGTGTTGCGAGAGATGCCCAGGCGCTCGGCCAGCAGGCGGCTCGGCGGCAGCGCCATGCCGGCCTTCAGCTTTCCTTCCAGGATGATCTCCCGGACCTGGTCGAACACTTGGACCTGCAAGGGTTTGGCGGAGGTCGCGTCCAGCGTGAGCGTCAGTTCCACCGTCACCCCATCATCGTCGGCGCCCCGCCGGTGACGTCCGGTCGGTGCCGACGCCGGCCGGGTTAGACCTGTCCAGTCAGGCGGGACAAAACGGTTGGTACCATGGGTCGCGTCTGATTTGGCCCTTTTGCCCGACCAAAATTTGGAATTGTTTGTGATTTAGTGCATCCTGGGAACGGGTCGGGCACGCCATCCGGAACGCCAAGAAGGCCGGGCGCTCGACCGCGGAGGAAACATGAACGAAATCGTCAAGCCGGACTCCCTGATCGTCGCCGAGGCCGAGAGCCTGACGGAAACGTTCTTCGGAGGCTGCCCGCACGATTGCCCCGACACCTGCTCGATGCTGTTCGACGTCAAGGACGGCCAGCTCCAGGGGGTGCGCGGCAACCCGGACCACCCGATGACCCGGGGCGGCCTCTGCGTGAAGCTGAAGGACTACGAGAAGCGCCACTACCACCCGGACCGGCTCCTCTACCCGATGAAGCGCGTCGGCCCGAAGGGCTCCAAGCAGTTCGAGCGGATCACCTGGGACGAGGCGCTCGACACGATCGTCACCCGCTGGAAGGCGATCATCGACCAATACGGGCCGCAGGCCATCGCCCCCTATAGCTACCTCGGCAACCAGGGCCTCGTGCACGGGCTGAACGGCGGCGACGCCTTCTTCAACCGCATGGGCGCCACCGTGACCGAGCGGACCTTCTGCGGCGAGGGCTCCTGCACCGCGTGGCTGCTCACGGTCGGCCCGACCGCCGGCCTCGACCCGGACAGCTACATCCACTCCAAGTACATCGTGATCTGGGCCTGCAACTCGGTCAGCACGAACCTGCACCACTGGGCGATCGTCAAGGACGCCCAGAAGCAGGGCGCCAAGGTCGTCGTCATCGACGCCTACGCGTCCCGCACCGCCAAGGCGGCCGACTGGCACATCGCCCCGAAGCCCGGCACCGACGGCGCGCTCGCCATGGCGCTGATCAACTCGATCATCGCGCAGGGCCTCGTCGATCAGGACTACGTCGACAACCACACGGTCGGCTTCGAGGAGCTGAAGGAGCGGGCGAGCACCCGCACGCCCGAATGGGCCGCGGAGATCACCGGCATCCCCGCCGACGACATCCGCAAGCTCGCCTACGAGATGGCGACCGAGCAGCCGGTCGGCATCCGCATGGGCGTGGCGCTGGAGCGGCACTACGGCGGCGGCCAGACCATCCGGGCGGTGACCTGCATCCCGGCGCTGACCGGCGCGTGGCGCCATGTCGGCGGCGGCGTCACGCAGTTCGGCGTCTGGGAACATCCCTACAAGTTCGACGTGATGTGCCGGCCCGACCTGATCCCGGAGGGCACCCGTGTCGTCTCGAACCTTCAGATCGGCCGCGCGCTGACCGGCGAGATGAAGCTCGACCCGCCGATCATGTCGATGATGTGCTGGAACTCGAACCCCGTGACGCAGGCGCCCGAGACCGACAAGATCGTCGAGGGGCTGATGCGCGAGGACCTGTTCATGGTCTCGGCGGAGCACTTCGTCTCGGATACGGCCTCCTACGCCGACATCCTCTTGCCGGCCACGATGGGCGCCGAGATGGAGGACATGATCCTCTCCTGGGGCCACCTCTACCTGACCTACAACACCAAGTGCGCCGACGCCCCCGGCGAGGCGATCCCCAACAACGAGATCTTCCGCAGGCTCGCCGCCCGGCTCGGCTTCGAGGAGGAGAACTTCAAGTGGTCGGACGCGGAGTGCCTGGAGCACTACGTCGACTGGAACGCCCCGGCCTGCGAGGGCATCGACCTCGCCTACATGCGCGAGCACGGCTTCGCCCGTCTTAAGGTCGGCACGCCGGACGACCGGGCGCCGCACCGGGAGGGGAACTTTCCGACGCCGACCGGCAAGTGCATGCTGAAGGTGGAGGGCGCCACGAACTTCGTCGCGCCGCCGTTCCGGCAGATGTACGAGGGCTTCCAGCCGGGCGAGGCGCTCGACCCGCTGCCCGACTATGTCGGGGCGCGGGAATCGCACGCGAACGACCCGGAGCTGGCCAAGCGCTACCCGCTCAACATCGTCTCGCCCAAGAGCCACTACTTCCTGAACTCCTGCTACGCCAACATGGAGGACAAGCAGAAGGGCCAGGGCGAGCAGTTCGTGATGATCAGCCGGCACGATGCCCGGACCCGGGGCATCCAGGACGGCGACCGCGTAAAGGTCGCCAACGACCGCGGGGCCTTCAAGGGCGTCGCGCGGATCACCGACGACGTGAAGGCCGGCATCGTGGTGGCGACGCTTGGCTACTGGCGCCAGCTCAACGAGGGGACGGTCAACAGCATCTCGTCGGCGGCCTTCACCGACATGGGCCACGCCCCCTCGTTCTCCGACAACCTCGTCGAGGTCTCGCGGGCGAACTAGCCGAACGACCTTCTTCGCGGGCGCGCTTCCAGGAGTGCCCGCGCAGACGCTATCGGTATTTTCGGCGAAGCCTTCAAGACGCACACGCTCATGGGGATGGCTTCGACGGGTGTCCGTATCGAGCGGCGTGCGCAGCGATGGGAAGGATTAATCTCGGCATGAGCGACATTACGACGGTTGCGAAGGCTTTCTTCGACGCTTGCGAGACGGGCGGAGGTTGGGAGGCCTGCGAGCGCTATTGCACCGCCAACGCGACCTTCTCGGCTCAAGCTGATGCCCTCGCCGGCATTACCTCGTTGCGGGACTACACCGAGTGGATGAAGGGGCTCCTCACCTTCATCCCCGACGGTCGATACGAGGTGAAGTCCTTCGCCACGGACGAAGAGCGCCGGAACGTGGCGGCCTACGGGATCTTCCACGGGACCCATACCGGCGAAGGCGGCCCCTGCCCGCCTACGGGCAAGTCTACGTCGACCGACTATGTCTACGTCATGCAGTTCGAGGGCGATAAAATCGGTGGTGTGACGAAGATTTGGAACGATGTCAGGGCCGTGAAGGCGTTGGGCTGGGCTTAGCATTTGCAGCGGTGCAGCTCGTTTTCGACCGAGCAGCTTGATGAGACCGTCGGCTTACAACGCTCAAGCGGCGTCAGCGAGCGACTGCTTTCCTTGGTGCTGGGTTCCGTAAGCGGAACAGCCGAATCCACCCGGAGCAGCCATTCCGCTGTCGACCCACTAACGCCATAGGAGCGGCACAACTGCCTTCTCGAAAGCGGTCGCTCGAACCGTTGGGATCTGGCCCTTCTACCCTTCTGATGCCGAGATGCTTGAACGGCGAGCGGTTCGCTCGATCGCATCGGCAATGGCCCGGTATAAGGATGGCGGCAGATCATGCCCCATCCCGGGGATCAACATCATCTCCGCATCCCGGATTGAGGAAGCGGTGTCCTCGCCGCAGGCAGGCGGAAACAGAGGATCGTCCGTCCCGTGAACAACGAGGGTCGGTGCCGTGATTGCGGCGAGCCGCGACCGGCGGTCGCCAGCCACCCCAACCGCTGCGAGCTGACGTCCGAACCCACCCGGCGCACGGCCTCGCCGAACTTCCTCCCGGAGGAGAGCACGGCAGGCCTCTTCGTCGAATGGATGAGCAGTGCCCGCGATGCGCCGGGCGAAGGCGACGCCGTGATCGAGGAAACTCGCCTCGTTCAGGACGGGATCGGGGGCCGGGCGCATCATCATTGTCATAGCGTCGGGTTCGGCCGACGGCAGGTCCGGATTTCCCGTGGCCGACATGATCGAGGTGAGCGAGAGAACACGAGACGGGTGCTCGCTCGCCAGGATCTGGGCAATCATGCCTCCCATCGAGCGGCCGACGAAGTGGGCTCGGCGGATGGACAGGGCATTGAGCAGGCCGATCGCGTCCGAGGCCATGTCGTCGAGCGTGTAGGCGAGTTCCGGCCGCCGACCTTCGGCAAGCGCCGAGGCCAAGGCCGC
Organism: Methylobacterium sp. P1-11; assembly: GCF_008329595.1. Classification (NCBI taxonomy): domain Bacteria; kingdom Pseudomonadati; phylum Pseudomonadota; class Alphaproteobacteria; order Hyphomicrobiales; family Methylobacteriaceae; genus Methylobacterium; species Methylobacterium sp. P1-11. The sequence continues at coordinate 23,027 of NZ_NPKS01000051.1, read as the reverse complement.
AAAGTCCATCGCGCCGTGGTCAGTGAAGTGTGTCGAGCGTCCTGTGTCCCGGTTATCGAACCGCACGACACGATAGCCGCGCGTCACCAGCTCGCGGCAGAAGGGCGTGGTCCAGCGGATCATCTGCGTACCGAGCCCAGCGATCAGAAGGATCGTCTCAGCCGCCCCGTCGCCGAAGCTGTCGTACGCCAGGGTGATGCCGTTGGCAGCCAAACGGGCAGACTTGGGTTCCGGGCTCATATCCGGACGGCCCGGAGCTGCTCCGCCCAGTGGATGAGGCGCTCCTTCATCATCCGATCGCGGACGTACCCAATCTCTTCAGCCTCCAGCCGCTCGACGATTTCGAAGCTGAACGCCTCCGCCCCATGCGCATTCCACGTGCTCTGGAGCGAACGGTGCGTGTTCGTGCCCTGCCGGAGGGTGAACCAGAGGCGGTTCTGGATCTTGGAAAGGTCGGACGCGCTGCCGACCCAAACCTCACCGGACGCCTTGCAGCGCACGGCGTAGATGCCGCTCTCGACCTCCCGCTCCTTGTAGGCGCTCACGGCCGCCTTTCGGTCTTCGGTTCTCATCACGTGCCCTCGCGGATTGGCGGCGACGCTATCGGAGGCACCCCGTTGACGCAATATGACCCGGGTAAAATTGACGGCGAGCGCTCACCCCGGCTATGGCGATCAGGATGGAGGTGCCATGCCGGAAGACCCGATGAGGACGTTCACCGCGTTTGCGGGTTTGCGGCGGCTCGCCAGCGGTCGCTTGATCGACGTGGCTCTGGCCGCGAAAGCGCGGGCGGCGGAAGATGGCGATCCGATCTTGACCTTCGACGACAGGTCGGGTGCCGTCATCGACCTCGATCTGCGTGGAACCGAGGCGGACATCACCGCACGGTTGGTCAAACTCACGAATGCGGGAGACGCCACGAGCACCGTCGAGAGGCGACCGGATCCCGATGGTGCTCCAAGGAACCGTGGTCGCCCGAAGCTCGGGGTCGTCGCCCGCGAGGTGACGCTGCTTCCCCGTCAGTGGGAGTGGCTTGCATCTCAGCCAGGAGGTGCATCGCAAGCATTGCGGCGCCTCGTTGACGAAGCGCGGCGGACAGACGGCGGGCAGAGCCGGATAAAGGCAGCGAGAGAGGCCGCGTACCGCTTCCTTTCAGCGCTGGCCGGGGATCTGCCTGGGTTTGAGGACGTGATCCGGGCGCTTTTCGCCGGGGATGCCGAAGGCTTTGCAGGGCGCATGACAGCATGGCCACCGGACATCCGAGACTATGCACTGAAGCTTGCAGCCCTCACCTGAGCCAACGAGGTGCGCCGGACGGTTGAGGTCCGCCTAGAGCAATGTCAGCTTTTCAGGATCCGCGTCCGGAAGCCGACATTCCGGAAACCACCCAATCCGGTCCTCCCGCATTCGACCCAACCTCGCCGTTGCGCTTGCCTCCTTCCGATCCAGAAAGCGGACGCTCGGTGAGCCTCATGCCTCGGCTTCGTCCTCGCCCGCATTGCTCGCCGCCAGTCTGCTACGCAACACGCTCAGGACACGAAGGGCTGTCGCCAACTCGTCCGGGGACAGGCCCCTCGCCAGATCGTCGGCGGCCGGGTCCCAGGCTCGGATCGCGTCGTCGTAGGCACGCTTCCCTGCCGCCGTCAGCACTACCAGTTGCGCCCGCTTGTGGTGCGGATTGTTTTCAAACCGCAGCAAGCCTTCCTGCTCAAGTTCGTTGACGATGCGCTGGACGTTTTGCCGGTTCGCCCCGAGGTCGCGGGCGAGCCATGCCACCGGTTGCGGTCGGTCGGCGTAGGCGATGGCGCCCATGATTTGCCAGCGGGCGCTGGTTAGGCCGAAGGGCCGAACCAACCGGTCGCCCCAGACGAGGGTTGCGTTGTTCACCCGGAAGAGCGTGAGGACGAGATCGGTCAGCGTCTCGGCCGAAGGCGATCTGCTGGGCATGCGAGCATCCATGTTGACACCATGGTGTCGATCGGCAATAATGACATTATGATGTCATATTGACATTGTTGAGGCAAGGAGAGTGACATGGCCAGGTTTTTGGAAATGGACACCACTGTCACGCTCGCCGACCAGCTTCGCGACGACACGGACGGTCCCGTCGTGCTGGTCAACACATTCGTCGTCCAACCCGAGGATGCCGACGCACTGCTGAACGCCTGGAGCCGCGACGCCGCGATCATGAAGCGCCAGCCGGGCTTCATCTCGACCCAGCTTCATCGGGGCACCGCGGGCAGTGGCACCTTCCTGAACTACGCGATCTGGCAGTCCGTCGCGCACTTCCGCGACGCCTTCGCAAACCCTGAGTTCAGGGCGCAGCTAGGCGCCTATCCGGACAGTGCGACGGTGAGCCCCCACCTTTTCCGCAAGCTCGAGGTCCCCGGGATCTGCGTGGCATGAGCGGCAGAATTACCCTGCAGCCCTCCCACGCCTTAAAAACAGCGATTACAGGAAGAGTCCGCTTTCTCGCGAACCCCGCAGGAACCTGACCTTCTCGTTTCCACCCTTTGCGGCCCTTACGATTGCGCTCGACGGTGGATCCAGGAGCTTCACGACGGCGATTCGGTGGCATTCCGCGACGGCAGCTCGCGCTTCCGCACGATCCGAGCCCGGTCCCGGAGGGTGACCTCGTCCGTCGGCCGTTCCAGGCCGGCCGCCTCGAACAGCGCGATCGCCATGGACAGCGGGTAGATCGTGGCGAGGTGCAGTTCGCGCTTGCCGCCGACGACCGAGCTACCGTTGGCCATCAGGCCGCCGCATATTTTGAGCGGCCAGCCCACCGCGGGTCTTCGCGGGTGCGGAGGCTTGCGTGGATCGGCCCAAGACGCATCGTGATGGGGTAACTAGCGCCTTCCCCTATCCAACTGGTCGATCTTCATGACAGCGTTTGTGCTGCATGACGTTGATCTACCGCAATCTGACCGAGGGGCCTGCGAGATACCGACACGGTGAGGCGTACTCGGACGCGCGCTCGATCTGGTCGCGCCAGGAGGCGGCGGCGGGCGGGATGTCGGCATGTCGGCGGGGTTCGGTCGAAGGGTTGCCGGTCCACTAACCGTCCGCTCGGCCCCATCGCGATCTGCTCATGGGGCGGGGAGCATCTAATCTCGCCAGCGTGTGAGCCGTGGGTCTACTGATCCGCAACGGAGAAACTGGCTCGCGCGCTCATGACCAACCGGCCATCCTCGTCGTAGGCGCGTGCGGTAACGGCGTCCCCCGGGCGCTCTTCGGCCTCATCGTGGAGGATTGCCGTCAGCGTATGACGCAGAACAGTGCGCAGAGCATCGCGGCTTGATAGCTCGACGCCTTCCTCGTCCTGAACCTCGTGCCCGTTGGCCGTGCTGATGAAGTAGCGTGACACTCACGCCTCCCTGGTCGGACCGGCCCCCAGACAGGCTAATCCAGATCAGAGAAAACGGTTCGCCAGCGCTTGGTTACAGCGCACGAAAAGCCCCGCGCGGCGGTGCCGGCGGGGCTGGAGGTTGCGGTCTGGGAGGAACCGGGTCAGCCGTCGCAAGCGGCGGACCAGCGGCGGACCAGCGGCGGACCAGCGGCGGGCCAGCGGCGGACCAGCGTCGGATGAGATGTCCACCTGATCGGACGCGGAGCCGAAGGCGTGCTCTGGCGCCCCCTGCGCCCGAGGTCGTCGACTTCAAAGCCTTGCTGAAGGATCTACGCGCCGAGCGGCGGGCGGCGCGAGAGAGAGGCGTCCAGAAGCGGTGAGCATCCGGGCAACGACCAGGGTCGAAGAGCGCTCCCGCCTCGCGCCGGGTGTTCTTTTTGCAGAACCTCTGGGCATGCAGCCCGTGCGATCCCTTGCGAGCCACTACGGCACCAGTGCCGTCAGCCCGCACGCCGCCAGGATCGTCACCAGCACCATGAAGCCCAGCAGCGAGCCCGTGCTGCCGATCTGCGCGAAGAGGCGGTTGCTCACCGACCCGCGCCCTTCTTGGCGAACTCCCATACCGGAATACCCCAGATCTGCCCCTGTTTGGTCCGGTAGGCCGAACCGCGCTCGAACACCACTCGCGTCGGCTCGACGGCCTGGGCCTGGCTGCCGGTGATCATTATCACCCCGGAGCACTCTATCCGCAGCGTGCCATGCTCGGGGTGGAGCGCGAACAGCTCGGATCGCCACCCCACTCGCTAAGATTACGTATTCACCCGGCAAGATGACCTCTGGCTTGGCCAACAGTATGCCTGCATACAGTGGCGCCGAATGGATATTAGGCCGCCTTATCCCATCTCGCTTGTCGCGTAATGGCGAGGAACGCTTGCTGCCAAGGCGGGGCATTGATGCAGGATTTATAAAATTGATCGACAGGGCCATTTTCAAGCGGTTGAAGAGGAAAGCAACAGCCCGCCCTCCGCTCCTGCTCGTCCTGGCGTCGGCCGTATCTTCAGTCGCGATCTGGGTGGCGATCAACCTGCACGCAGGGCGTATAATCTGGCTCTGGTGAGTCCCGGGCTCGTACAGGCAGTTGAGCACGCCCTACAAGAACTAACGCGGGTCAAGTCGTAGCAAGCAGGATCGGCTGCGCGGAAGGGGCCAGAGCAACGCGATTGATTGCGAACGATCAATAGTGGAGACTTGCCTTTATGGCGCTCCTATTTCATTCCAGCAACTGAGGGGATCTACAGGGAAGAGAGCCTTGAGCGAAGAACCACAAGAGGTTGGTCCCAACCGCGCCGAGCTGGCTGCCGAGATCGTTTCGGCCTACGTCTCGAACAATCCCGTCCCACCGGCCGAGCTGCCGGCCCTGATCGCGAGAGTGCACGCAGCAGTTTCCAGCCTGGGCGCTGGAGGCGATCCCGGTGCTGCGGCCCCAGCGAGCGAGATTGAGAAGCCGACTCCCGCCCAGATGCGCAAGTCTGTCCGGGACGACGGCATCGTCAGCTTCATCGACGGCAAGACCTACAAGACACTGAAGCGCCACCTGAGTAGCCACGGGCTCGACCCGATGACCTATCGCGAGCGGTACGGCCTTCCGTCGGATTACCCGATGGTCGCTCCGAGCTACGCCGCGCAGCGCTCTGCGCTAGCGAAGGCTATTGGCCTCGGCGTCCGGGGTGGCCGCGCCAATCAGCGCAGCTCTGCGGCAGGGAAGTAATCGACGGTTAGGCGCGAGCAGCCCGTTGGTGCCGCTCTACTGGCCTCAGAGCGGCAACCGCACGACTGTTCCGGTGGGCGCGGTGCATACCGGCCGGCCGAAGGTGTCGGCCCAGCTCAGTTGAATAATGCGGGCGCTCGGTGCTTCAACCGCAGGCCTGTCGGCGAGCTTCGCGGCTCGGCGCTTGGCGGTGCCGATCCAGCGCACGATCCAGTCTCCTCGCCGAAGCACGGATGTCGCTGGCAGCTGGGACGCGGGCTTGCGACGCCCTGGGCGGACGTTGTTGCGCTTGGCCGCAAGCATGGCGTGATGTCCCCGACGAGGTTTCGAGGTAGCATCGGTAGCGTGACAGTAAGCTGTGCCGCATCCGTTGTTCAGAGTACGCCGAAAGGCTCAGGAACCCCTTGAACCGGTGCCTCGGCTTGAGATGGCTCACGCGCACGCCTTGTCGCTGGAACGCTCAGCTTCCAGGCGCGCTGCGCTGAGGACGCGTCGGCGGCCTTGGCTGTCCTGTATCGCAGACCAGAGCCGCATCATGACGGGTATAGTCGTGGGTCTGGGCGGCGGGATGGCCGGGGGGCGAGCGGCCGGTCGGGACGGGTTCGCTCCAGCGCCTGGATCTGGCTCTTCTCGTCGATGGACAGCACCACCGCGTGGGCGGGTGGGTCCATATAGAGGCCGACGACGCCGGGATCCCATCGAACAGGTTCGATGGGTGCCCGTTCTCGACCTTCGCGGCGAAGGCGGGGTCGCGCGAGCGCTTGAACGTGCGCAGTCGATGCGGTTGGAGGCGGTGAGCGTCCCAGATCCGCTGCACGGCGCGCAACGAGATCCCAACCGCCCGGGCCACGGCCCGGCCGGTCCAGTGGGTGACCTCGCCCGGCGGCTCTGAGCAGGTCAGCGCCAGCACCTCGGCCAGCGTCTCGGTCGGTGGGGTGGCGTGCCGGGTGGACGCGTCTTGTCGCGCAGCAGACCTTCGACGCCCGCCTTCGGCGTAGCGCCGCTGCCAGCGCCACACGGCCGGGCGGCTGACGCCCGCCCGCCGGGCCACATCTTGGACGCTTAGACGCGCGGCTGAGAGCAGGACGATGCGGGCACGCTGGATGTGTTTGAGTGGGCGCGATCGATCCTGCGCGATCGCAGCGAGCCGGGTCACGTCGGCTGCATCGGGAAGCACGCAGACAGTCTGAGCCGTCGCACAGACTCGCACACCTCATCCCGCCCGTGAATCCTTCGTCCGCGTCACTGCACTAGTGAACGCTGCGGCAGGGGGAACCAACGTGACAATCAGATGTCACCCCGACTTTCTCTGTATATCGCGACGTGTTCCGTGATCTAACCTGCGTTAACGTGTGATTCACTATAGCGGCCCGCCTCGTCTCCGCTCAGTGTGTCTGTAAAACTACAGCCATTTTGTTCAAGGGTCGGTAGTCATATTGCCAGAGCGAATTTCCGGACCCTACACATGACCAAGCTCCTGGCCTCACTGGCCGCCCTCACCGCCCTCACCGCCCTCACCGGCGCCGCCTCGGCTGCCGACCTTCCGCGCCGCGCCGCTCCGCCGCCTGTCTTCACCCCCGTCCCGGTCTTCACCTGGACCGGCGCCTATTTCGGTATCAACGCCGGCTACGCCTTCGACGCCAGCGACCGCAACACCGGCAACACCTTCATCGTGCCGGGTGGCGCGGGTGGGTACACCGTCAGCGGGGCCCCGGTCGCGGTGACCTTCCGCAACCGTAGCCAGGACGGCTTCTCCGGTGGTGGCCAGATCGGCTACAATTGGCAGATCACCCCGGGCTCGGGCGTCGTGATCGGCGTCGAGGCCGACGCCCAGTACCTCGACTTCGGCCGCAACCGGAACAACGCCTTCGTCGCCGGCGGCCTGGTGCCCGGCTACTACGTCACCGACCCGCGCGGCCTCTCCAGCCTCGACTACTTCGGTACCGTCCGCGGCCGCCTCGGCTACGCCTTCGACCGCACCCTCGTGTACGGCACCGGCGGCTTCGCCTACGGCTCGGGCAGCGCCGACCGCTCCTTCGGCGGCTTTGCCGGCAACGACAGCTTCCGCACCGGCTGGGCCGCCGGCGGCGGCATCGAGTACGCCCTGCCCACCGACTCGTTCCTGAACTTCTTCCGCTCCTCGGCCGTGACGCTCAAGGTCGAAGGCCTGTACGTCAATCTCGACCGCGGCACCCGCAACCAGGGCGCGTTCGTCATCAACAGCGCGACCAACTTCCCGGTCGTCTACAGCGGCGTCGGCCGCCGCGACGACCAGTTCGCCGTCGTCCGCGCCGGCCTGAACTACAAGTTCGGCTCGTACTAAGATCCGGTCGCGTTGCTCCCGGTTGTCTGTCCCGGGAGCAGCGGCGGTGGGCAAGGGGTAGTTGGTCCTCCCCGTTGCCTTCCGCCGCCGGAGAGCAGCCGCCCGGCTGACCTTCGCATCCCCAGCCCGATCAAACTGGCCGCGAGGTCGGCGACACCCTGGGAGCGCAAGCTCCTGGGGTGTTTCTTGTTTGGGGATCCGGTCCGGGGCGAGCCAGCTACGTCTCGCCCTGACGGCACCACGACTTTATCGCGAGTTGGATCCCCAATGCCCTAATGGGTGTCCGAGGTGGATCCTCGGTCCGCTGAAGGGTAAGCCTCCCGCCCAGAACAACGGGATCGCGCCAGCGGCGACTAGGGCGGATGCAACCGTATCGGTCTGTGTCGGCTTGGGGCGCGCCGTCAAGTCAACGTCGTGAGGGCATCTGAGATGGGGAGCGAAGCGCGACAACCGCAATCGCGGGTAGCGTTAGCCGTGACTGTCGCTTTGGGCATCGCCTTGGCTGGCGCGGGTACGATCGGCTGGCGTTGGTACAGCTACGTCACAGCCGGCGACACGCCCTACGACGAGATCGGGATCGAGGTGAACCGCCGCCTGCCGGAGCCGCTCCGCTCGTGGGGCTGCCAGCGCATCAGAGAGCGGTTCCCCCGCGCCGTACCGCCCTACGGCTGCCAGCCTGGACAGGTCTGAGAGCCGCCCGGTCGCCGGGCGATCCTGGGCTGTCATCGATCCTGTTCAAGGCTGTGATAGCAACCCGGACCGGCCGCGCGGCCTTCTGGATCGCGCGGCCCTCATGAACGAGGTCTCCATGCGCGTCTCTGCACTTGTCATCGGTTTGTGCCTGACCTCCGTGTCGCTCGCAGCGGCACGGGCACAACCGGCTCCGACGCCTGCGCCCACGACGGCGCCGGATCCGATGCTGCTGAAGGTCGCCCGGGAGACCGTCGCGCAGATGCAGGGCGACCGCACCGCGACGCTCGGCTCAATGGCGGCCCCCAATGGTCGGCATGATGCAGCAGATCGGGATCAAGGAGCCCGACAAGGCGCAGGTGCTTGTGCAGGAAGTCGTCATGCCGACGCTGACAGCGCACTACGACGAGTTGCTCGACATTCAGGCGCGCGGTTTCGCCACCGTACTGAACAAGGACGAGTTGCAGGCCATCGCGGCCTTCTACGCAACGCCCGCCGGGAAGCGCCTCGCCGCAGCCCAGCCGCAACTTGCTCAGATACAACTCGCGGGCATGCAGCAATGGATGCAGTCCGTGATGCCCGAGATGCAGGGCAAGCTGACTAAGGCCATCCAAGCCCACGGATGGTCGCCAAATGGGCAGGCTAAGCCGCGCTAAGCAGGGACGCCTCGGCATTGCGGTAAGCCTGAACGGTCAGCTGATGGCCCACAACAGCGGTAGCGCGCCTGTCAGGAACAGGGCTGAGGAGAAGAGCACGGCGCGGCGATCGCGATGATGCAGGACGAAGACGTGAGGGCTGGCGAACATAGCAAAGCCGGATCGCAAGAGAGGACGTCACGCTCGCTCCTGAACCTTGACGGCTTAGGGGCGCTTTTCGCTGTCCACAGGTGGTGCAGCCCCTCAGTCCGGAGACGACTGAGCAATGCGCGGACTTGGTTCTGAGCCGCAACGTCGTTCTCTTGCTTGTCAAATCCATGCTTGCACATCGGCAGCAGCTTCTGCATCGCCCGGTCCATCGCCGGCCCCTCCCACAGGATCAGAACTTCGCAGTCGGTCAGATCCTTGAGAAGGCACCAGAGCATCAGCATGAGGCCGAGCGCCGGGCGTTCGTGCCAGTCGGTGGTCGTCTACCGTTTGACCCGCTCGAGGCGACGTATGAGCGCCTGGCTCTTGGCCGGCGTCAGGTCTGCAAACGGCTCTAGGCAGGCTGTCCATAGATTGCCACGCAACTCGGCGATATCCGCCTCAGCCCTGGCGGCCGGATCCGAGTCGGGCGGAATGAACACATTCGGTGCCCCCGTGAGCGCGTAGAGAAGGTAGGCGGGAACTGCGAGTTCGATCCGCTGACGGTCGGTTAGGATCGGCATAAGGGCATTTACCGACGATATCACCACCTGGAGAGCCACGGCAGTCGGTGGCGGTCGAACGGCTCTCTCCGAGGTCCCGCAGGCGACCGCAAACACTGATGCTGGCATGTCGGCAAAAAGCTGGATTGCTGGCCGGTTGGGCCCGGCGTGTTCTCAGATCAAATAAGATGCTCCCATCGCAGTCTGATCGGCTCTTGAGGCCTGGATTGAGGAAACGAAAAAAGCCCGGCCGCTAGGCCGGGCTTAGTAGGGTCCCGTTGCACGGGGACATCAAGACCAGGAAGCTTTGGAGAACAACCGGTCTCGATCTGGGATTAGAAGTCGCGCTGGACGCGGAAGCGGAAGGTGGAGACGCTGTCCGCCGTCGTGGTGCGCGGCACGAAGGTGCCGTTGTTGATGCCGGCGACGTTCGCGTAGGCGGTCGGGGTCTTGTCGCGGTCGATTACGCGGCCATTCTTGACGCCGATCTGGGTGTAGAAGCCCTCGACACCGATATCGAGATCCTTGACCGGCGACCAGATGATGCTGCCACCCGCCACGAACTGGTAGGTGTCGCGCAGCGCCTCGCTGAGCTGGAAGAACCGGGTGCCTGGCGCGCCCACGGCGTTCACGCCGAAGGAATTTGTTCCGCCCGGGTTGGCCAGTGCGAAGGCCGCGCCCTGAGCCAGACGGGCGCCAGTGCGGTAGTCCATCTCACCGTACGACCCGAAGAAGGCCGAACGCCATTCCGGCGACCAGTAGTGCAGGTAGGAGGCGACGACCGTGAAGCTGGTGGACTGCTCCATCTGACCCGTGAACGGGTTCACCGTCGCATCGTTGAAATACTGCGCGAACTTCTGACCCTGGATCGTCGTCGGGTTCTGCGCGTAGGAACCACTGAACTGAGAGTAGCCGGTGTAGAGCTGCGAGCCGGAGCCGTAGGCACCCTGCAGGTAGAGGGCGTCGCCCGGGGCGATGAACGGCGTGTTGATCTTCAGGCCGCCCTGCACCGCCCAACCGTAGGAGTTGTTCGTGTGCGGGATGCTGATGTTCGAACCCGTGCCGGTGCCCGCGCCGTTGGCGACGTTGCCGACGTTCAGCTCGTGCATCGCAGCCGAGACCTGAGCCGAGCCCCAGGCCTGATCGAGGCGCAGCACGCCGACAACGTCCGGGATGCGCGAGCGCTGGATCACGTCGACGAAGCTGTACCGGGTCGGCACGCCGTTGGTGTATCCGATGAACACCTCGGCCGGCGCGTTCGTTTGGGCGAAGTTCTGGATGTTCGAGTTATTCGTGATGCCCGCCGGATTGTTGGTCTGCGAGAAGATCGGGCTGCGGCGGAAGACCGGGTCTTCGGCCGAGATCGTGGCGGACAGGCCGTTGCCCAACGTCGCCGTGTAGGCGAGCAGGTTGGTCGAGGCGACGTCCGAACCCGCGGTGGCGCCGGCGAACTCGAAATCGTGGGCGTAGAAGTCGAAGAACGAGGAGGCGCGACCGGCGGTCATGCCGGCGAACTGGATGAACGCCTTGTCGACGTTCACGAACTGCGAGTCACGGCCGAAGCTGTCGATGCCGAGGCCCGGGAAGGCCTGGCCGATGCGCTGCTGGGTGCCGGACTGGCCAACGCCGGAATAGCCGGTGCGGGCGCCGGCATCGAGGCGCACGAAGGCGCGCAGCGTGCCGTAGGCGGTCTGGGTGCGGGCATCGAGGTTGATGCGCATCCGACCCTGGTAGCCCGACGTGTCGCCGACGTTCGAGCCATTCTGGCGCGAGTAACTGGTCATGTAGCCGCCCTCGAACCGGGCGCGGCCGGAGAGACGCAGGCAGGTGTCGGTGCCAGGAATGTAGAAGAAGCCGGCGCCGTAGGCTCCGCAAACGCGAACGTATTCGATCGGAACTGCCTTCTTGACCGGCAGGTCGGCAGCGTGGGCTGCGCCCACCGCCGCGAATGCGGTGGCCGAGCTAAGCAGCGAGCTTTTCAAGAACCTCATCGATATCCCCAAAACTTCGAGACCCATCTCGTGGCGACGTCCGTTTCCCGGATTACGCCTGTTCATTTTGTTGGTTGGGCCCGCGTCTTGGTGGCCGGCTCCGGCAGGCTCTCACCTCGAGGAGGCCTGCTGCTGCCGGATCATGCCGGAAAGGTTTCGGACAGCAATGCCATTTAATCCCGAAACATATCACTCTTTGCGCCCGCGCCATTTACGCAACACTAGGTTTGCCGGCTCCACTGGAGGTGTGCGCGCTAGCTCGATCGGCTGCGAGCAGAGAAATAGCTGAAAAATCCATTTCTTATGAGATACTTGATGCTTCCGTAAAGGAACGTACAAATCCATATCTGGATGGGGTCGCACGGCTGCGAGTGTTTCTGTCTGGAAACATAAGCGGTCTGAATTTGGATGATCGGCGAGACATATCGCGCCTCGCCACATCGACCGGGTCCGGCCGCAGTGACCCCTCGTTGACACCCATCTGTCACGGTGAGTCGCGACAGGACCGGATGCGAGACGCGGGTCGATGGCACCTCGAACGTTCCGGAACGGCGAGGATCCTAGAGACCGACCGAGCAGGACGAAGCCAACGGTTCTCTCTCGGTGAACTGTGTCAGTGTTCGTGCCCGCTGGAAGAAGTCCGACATCGGAGCGCAGGCTGTCCGCTCACATGCCTTTGCCGCCTGAAAGCGGAGCAGCGGAAAACCACCCCGAGCAGCCATTCCGGTAGCGACCCAACTTGGTCGCCCGGAGCGCCATTGGCGTTTCCCGTAAGCGGACATTCGTCAGCTGTCCGGCAACTGCGACCAAGGGTGGGATGCAACCTTTATCGCCACGGCCGCAACCGGAGATCCACCCCTTTGCCCAGCTGTCCTGCAGTTCTCTCCTAAACCTAGCCGCAAGAAGATCATCGGCGCATTTGCGCACGAGATCGCATTGCCGCATCGAGCAACATCGCTTATCGCCTGGAGAAATATAAAAGGACGACAATCGTGCGAAATGGAACAATTAAAAACTAGCGCATTGTATCTTGGACGTGACTTTTATGTTCTTGCATCACGGCCCGCCGCCGCTATACGCCACGGCATAACCAAGCCACCCCAGCCGTCTCTCACAGGCAGAGGTCAATGCCTGCCGTCGATCCCGCCCATGATGGGACTGCGAGCCGATTGGCGAGTCTCTATCGCAGCCATTGCGAGGCCTTGCTGCGGTTTCTGAGCCGGAAGGTCGGTCGACACGAAGCGTCCGACCTGATGCATGAGGCCTTCATCCGAGTGGCGCGGTCCGAGCAAGGACAAATCGTTTTCAACAACGAGCGCGCCTTCCTGTTTCAGATCGCGGCGAACCTGGCCGTGGATCACAACAGGGCGCAGATGCGCCAGTCCCGGCTGCTCATGCCCGTCGAGATCGACGATCTTCTGGCTGTCGCCGACGAGGGACCGGGCCCGGACCGGCAGGCACTGGGTCGGCTCGACCTGCAGAGGCTCGGTGCAGCCCTGCGCGAACTCCCGCCCCGGCGCGCAGAGGCCTTCCGCCTCAGCCGGATCGAAGGCTTAAGCCACGCATCCATCGCCGCGCGCCTCGGCGTATCACTTCGAACGGTGGAGGCCGAGGTCAGGATGGCACTCGATCATTGTGCGGACCGTCTCCGGCCAAGCCGGATCCCCGATTGATTGCGGGATGCCGTGCATCGAAACGTCTTGCTGCAGGATGCTCTTTCCGTGTGATGGCGCGAAACGCATCCGCCGACCGGCGAGAGAAGAATGATTGAGCCGAACCGACAGGATAGGGCTACAAACGGCGACGACGACAGCGTCCGGCGGCAGGCGCACGCCTGGGTCGTCCGCCTGACCTCCGGAACGGCGACGCAGGACGACGCCAAGGCCCTCGCCGCTTGGCGCTCCACGCCCGAGCACGACGCCGCATTCCGGGCTGCCGCCGGACTTTGGCGGCGGACGGGCGACGCCCTCGCGGCCACGTCCGGGCCGGCAGTTGCCCGGGAGGCGCCGCGCGGGATGACCCGGCGGCGCATGCTCGGCCGAGTGGCCGCCGGCGGGGTCGCGACGGCCTCCATCGCAGCCGCGGGCGCGACACTTGTGTTGCAGTTGCCGACCCTGCGTGCCGCATACCGAACGGGTACAGGCGAAATCCGGACGGCGACCCTGCCGGGCGGCATCCTCATCGAGTTGGATGCCGAGTCTGCCCTGGACGCTCACCTCGACGACATGCGGCAGGACATCGTTCTGCATGCCGGCTCGGCGGCCTTCACCGTTCCAGCCACCCGTGCTTCCCTCACCGTAGTCGTGGGCGAGGCGCGCCTCATCACCGAGCCGAGCGAGCCGGCGGAGGTCGTCGTTCGATGCAAGCCTCGCCGAGGCCTGTCCGGCTGGGTCGGCGGCCAGGATGCCGACGTGGCCTGCCTGTCCGGCCGAGTCACCGTCGTTCCCGCACCGGGCGTTCCTGCGACGCGCCTCGCGGCCGGACAGGAGGTCGGGATCGGACCGGATGCGCGCGGCCCCCACGCCATCGACGTCGCCGCCACGGCCGCTTGGAGGCGGGGCCTGCTCGTCTTCCGCGATACGCCCCTGTCGCAGGTCGTGGACGATCTCAACCGGTACCGGCCGGGCCGGATCGTCGTCGCCAGTTCGGCCACGGCCGCCCGGCGGGTGACGGGCGTGTTCCACCTCGCGCGACCAGAGGAAGCTCTCGGCAGCATCCGCACCGCCCTCGCCCTATCGGAGGTCAGGTTCGGCGACCGTCTCGTCGTCCTGCGCTGAGTGCCGCCCAATCGGGTGGGCCGAGAAAGAGCACGAAGTTTTTTTGCGGGCTCGCCACCCGGCGCGCGTCTGATGAGTCAGACGGGCGATCACGACCCGTCGGGCAGCGGAGACAAGCCGCAAGATGACGTGGGGCACGACGATGGCGGAAGGACGTGGGCGGCATCGGACGGGAGACGGCTATCGGATGGTGACGGGATTGAGTGGGGTCGCGGCGCTCGTGATGGCCCTACCGACGCAGACTTCGGCGGCCATCGCCCCCGCGGACCTGACCGGGGTGAAGGTCGAGGCGCGGCTCGTCCGCGTGGCATCGCCCAATCCTGATATGGACGAGTCCCTCGACTTCCTGATTGCCGAGCAGCCTCTCGACGAGGCTCTGGCGTCTTATGGAGCCGTCAGCGGCGTGCAGCTGATCTACGACAGCAACGCCAGCCGCCGCCTGCGCGCGACACCGCTCACCGGACGCTACAACCGTATAGAAGGCCTGCGGCAACTGCTTGCGGGCACCGGCTTGGTGCCGCACTTCACGGCCAAGCGCTCGGCTACCATCGTCGGCCTCGTCGCCCAGGCCGACATCGATAGTCTCCAAGACGGCACCGTCACCCTCGACGCCTTGGAGGTAACTACCGATACAGCCCTCGGGCCAGTCAATGGCTACGTCGCCAGACGCAGCGCGACGGCGACGAAGACCGGCACGTCGATCCTGGAAACGCCGCAGGCCATCAACGTGGTTGGCCGGAAGGAAATCGAGGACCGGCAGGCGCAGAACGTGCGCCAAGCGCTGCTCTACACGCCGGGCGTGCTGACGCAGTACGGCACGGACCTGCGCTACGATTGGCTCTACGTCCGCGGCTTTGTACCCGGACGCTACCTTGATGGCCTGCGCTTGCCGTTCGGCGCACGGGGCTACTCGCAGCCACTCGTCGAGTCGTACGGCCTGGAGCGCATCGAGCTGCTGAAGGGCCCTTCATCGGGACTCTACGGGCAGAACTCGCCGGGTGGCCTTCTCAACCTCGTCAGCAAACGTCCGAGCGCAGTGCCTTTGCACGAGATCCAACTCCAGACTGGCAGCTTCGGACGTGCTCAGGCTGCCTTCGACCTGTCCGGTCCCGTCGATCCCGACGGCCGTATCCTGTACCGTCTGACAGGGCTCACTCGGAGCACTGGAACCCAAGTGGATTACCTGGAAGAAGACCGGGTCTTCATCGCACCGAGCGTCACGTTCCGACCGGATGCCGACACGTCCTTCACAATCCTGTCGCAGTACTTACACATTGACTCGCCCGGCGGCGGAGCGCCCCAAGGCCTCCCGACCCTCGGCACCCTGTACACGAACCCACGAGGGCGCATTCCCACAAGACTGTTCATCGGCGAGCCGAATTACGACCGGTTCAAGCTCGATCAAAGCTTCATCGGCTACGCCCTCGAGCATCGCTTCGATGATGTCTGGACTGTGCGCCAGAACCTGCGATTTGCGCATGTAGAAGCCGACACCCAGCGCGTCCAGGCGATCGGGCTCGCGACTGATGATCGGACGCTGTCCCGTTATGCTTGGGCTTTCCCGGAACGCTCGAACCTCTTCAACGTCGACAACCAGCTGGAAGCGCGCTTTCGTACGGGGCCTTTCGCCCACACGCTCCTGTTCGGCGCGGATTATCTGCGTGAGGATGCACGCTATGACGAGTCCAACCTGCGGATCGTCCCCTCGATCGACATCTTCGCTCCGGTCTATGCCGGGAGCGTCACCCGGCCGCCGATCGGCACGCGGATCACACAAGGGCGCAATCAGACCGGTCTGTACGCACAGGACGAGATCCGCTTCGGCGGCTTCAGTCTTACGCTGAGCGGGCGCCAGGACTGGGCCGAAGCCATTACTCGGACCCGGACGGTCTCGACCGGCGCGCTGGCGCAGGTGAAGCAGGACGATGCCGCCTTCACCGGCCGCGTTGGCCTGAGCTACCTCTTCGAGGGCGGCTTGGCCCCTTACGTGAGCTACGCGACGTCGTTCCAGCCGACCTCCGGCACCAACCGGCTCGGCGCGCCCTTCGCTCCGACCACCGGTGACCAAATCGAGGGCGGTATCAAAGTGCAGCCGACAGGTACGAACCTCTTGCTGACCGGTGCGGTGTTCGATCTAAGGCAGCAGAACGTGCTGACGCCGGACGCCCTCGACTTCCGGTTCAACACCCAGGCTGGCGAAGCAAGGGTCCGCGGGCTGGAACTAGAGGCGAAGGCCAACCTCACCGACAGCCTCGACGTGATCGCCTCCTACGCTGCCATGAACAGCCGGTTCACCAAGGCCAACGCCAACGCGGCAGGGGCCAGCATCGTTGGGAACGAACTGCCCTTCGTTCCACGCCAACAGGCCTCGGTCTGGCTCGACTACACGATCCGAACGGGGGACTGGGCCGGCCTCGGCCTGGGCGCGGGCGTGCGCTACGTCGGCATCTCGGTCGGCGACAACGCCAACCTCTACCGAACACCTGCGGTCACGCTCGTCGATGCGGCTGTCCGCTATGATTTTGGGTATCGCTATCCCGAACTGAAGGGCGTCGATCTTGCGATCAACGCGACGAACCTCTTCGACAAAACTTACGTCACGACGTGTATTGCTGCGACCGGCTGCTTCTACGGAAACAGGCAGACGATCCTCGCGACGCTGCGCTATCGCTGGTAACGACCGAAGAAATTCGGCGCTGTTAATTTCGGAAGGACGAGGTGCTCAGCGCAGTTGGCGACCCTGATCACACAAGATGATGCGGGATCTGAGGTCGCAAACCTTCGCCCGTTTCGTCAAAGGTCGGAGTGAGGTGGGCGGATCGTATTTGGTCACGAACGGTCCTCGAGGCTATGTCTGGTTCAAGGCATCCGTCCATCGGAAGCGGACGGGCCGAAAACCACCCCAAGCGGCCATCCCGCTTGCGACCCAACCCAGTCATTCAAAGGGCCACGAGGGTTGCCCGGAAGAGGACACGACTTAGGGTTCAATCCGACGGCGGGATCGACTCATCGCTGACTGCGAGCGCCGCTTCCTGGCATTCATCTGATTTGCTGGTGACCAGAAAATTCACCCCAGGCTTCCTGCGAACCGCTCGGCCAGACGCTCGGTCTTAAACGCCTCGACCACCCAGTCGACGAAGGCCCGCGTCTTCGCCGGCAGATGAGCGCGCGAGGCGAAGTAGAGGGAGATCGCACCGGCATCGGCGTACCAACGCGGGAGCAGGCGCACGAGGTCGCCGCGGTCCAGGTCGTGACGCACGTCGGGTACCGCAACGAGCGTGACGCCGAGGCCCAGCAGCGCCGCTTCGCGCATGGCACTGGGATCGTTGACGACGACGCTCTCCGGTAGGACTGCGCTCTCCTCGCGTCCGGCCGCTTCGTGCATGGTCCAGTGCCGGATGCGGCCGGTCTGGAGCGACCGCATGACGATGCCGTCGAACGCCTGGAGCCCTTCCGGGTCGGAGGGCGGCACCCGGCCCCGCATGTAGGCCGGGGACGCCACAGCGATGATGTGGGCGGGTGCCAGGATGCGGGCCACGATGCCGGGGGACAGTGCGAAGCCGCCGCCGATGGCGGCGTCGTAGCCCTCGGCGACTAAGTCGACCTGGCGGTTCTCGAAGTGCCATTCCGGCCTGATGCGCGGATAGCGGGCCAGGAAGCCCGGCAGGAGCGGCAAGACGTGGCTCATCCCAAAGGTCGGCGGCAGGCTGACCTTGAGCGTCCCGACCGGTTCGCCACCGTCCGCGAAGACGCCGGCAATCGCGGCTTGCAACCCCTCCAGGTTCCCCGCGACCGCTTGGCGAAAGCCCTCCCCGGCCTCGGTCAGGGTAAGCTTGCGGGTCGAGCGGTGGAACAGCCGCACCCCGAGGTTCCGCTCCAGCATGGCCACGTTGCGGCTGACCGCGGCCGGCGTCAGCGACAGCCGCCGGGCGGCCTCGGAGAAGCTGCCGCACTCGGCGCTGCGCACGAAGGCTTCGAGGTTGGCCAAGGTCTCCATGCCACCACCTTCAACGATCCGTTGAAAGAATTAAAAGCCATTCAAGGCTAAACCAGGAGGAGTTCCCGGGCCATCCTCATCTCATCAAACACGCGATGGGGCGATAACATGACCCAAGAATCCCACCCTCTCGCCGGCAAGGCGGCGCTCGTGACCGGCGGATCCCGCGGCATCGGGGCGGCCATCGTCCGACGCCTCGCCCGCGACGGCGCAGACGTCGCCTTCAGCTACGCCGCCTCGCGCGAGCAGGCCGAGGACAACGTCCGCGAGGTCGAGGCCCTCGGCCGGCGGGCGGTCGCCATCAGGGCGGACCAAGCCGACGCCGGCGAGGTCGCGGCCCTGGTGAAGAAGGCTCATGCCGCGCTCGGCCGCCTCGACATCCTGGTCAACTCCGCGGGGGTGTTCGTCACCGGCATGGTCGGCGACCCCGGGCCCGACCATGCCGCGTTCGACCGGCAGTTCGACGTCAACGTCAAGGGCGTCGCCGCGGCGGTCCGGGCCGCCGTGCCGCTGCTGACGGACGGCGGCCGCATCGTGTCCATAGGCACCACCGGCGCGGTCCACATCCCGTTCGCCGGCGCCGCCGACTACGTCGCCACGAAGGCGGCGGTTGCGGCCTACACCCGCGGTTGGGCCCGCGACCTCGGGCCCCGCAACATCACGGTCAACGTGGTCCAGCCCGGCGCGATCAACACCGACATGAACCCGCAGGACGGACCCTTCGCCGAGAGCCTCAAGAACCTTGCCGCGCTCGGCCGCTACGGCCAGCCGGAGGACATCGCGGCAGCGGTCGCGTTCCTGGCCGGGCCGGACGCCGGGTACGTCACCGGGGCCACGCTGAACGTCGACGGCGGCCAGTCCGCCTGATCCTTGATCCCATACCGAAAGAGATAGAGCCATGACCTCCATCGGCATCATCGGCGCCGGCCAGATCGGCCGCGCCATCGCGACGGCGCTCGCCCGCCACGCCATTAGCGCCACGCTCGCGAACAGCCGCGGGCCTGACAGCCTCGCGGAGACCGTCGCCGCACTGGGACCGAGCATCACGGCAGGCACTCGCGAGGAGGCCGCCTCGAAGGACATCGTCTTCGTCGCCGTGAACTGGTCGAAGCTGGAGACCGCCCTCGCCGGCCTGCCTGACTTCGGCGGCCGCATCGTCGTCGACGCCAACAACCCCATCGAGGCGCCGCTATTCAAGCCGTTCGACCTGGGCGCCCGCTCATCGAGCGAGGTTCTCGCGGGCCTGGTCCTGGGAGCCCGGGTCGTGAAGGCATTCAACCACCTGCGGCCGGACCTGGTCTCCGGCGATCCCGCCGACCGCGGTGGCCGCCGCGTGCTGTTCTACGCGGGCGACGACGCGCAGGCGAAGGCGGAGGTCGGGGCGCTGATCGACCGGCTCGGCTTCTTCGGCATCGACCTGGGTACGCTCGCCGTCGGTGGCCGCCTAGTCCAGTTCCCGGGCGGCCCTCTGCCCACGCACGACCTCGTCAAGTTCGGCTGAACACCCGAACCGGCCATCCCAAGGAGGCAACCCATGTCGGACACCACACCCACTGCCCCGAAAGCGGCGGAACCTGATTATGACCGGCTCCTGCGCGCCAACTTGGAGCGCGTCTTCAACGAGCGCGACGCGGAACGGCGCGCCGCGGCGCTCGCCGAGCTCTTCGTCGAGGCGCCGGTGATGTACGAGCCGACCGACATCGTGCAGGGACGCGAAGCCATCTCGGCGGTCGCCGGGGCCTTGCTGGACCGGTTCGGTCCGACGTTCCGGTTTACGCCGGTTGGGAATGCCGTCGGCCATCACGGCTTGGGCTACCTGCGGTGGCAGGCGGGTGCCGATGGTGGCCCGGTCACGGTCACGGGGTCGGACGTCGCGGAATTTGCCCACGGCAGGATCGCGCGCCTCTGGGTGCTGCTAAACCCGCTGGAAGCCTGAGACTGCCGGCGCGGAAGTTGACGGCAACTCCGTTGAGGCCCCCGCGCGCGCCGGCAGGCCTCTCATTTCCGATGCGTCGGACCTGCCCGCCTTGGCTTTGTAGCCGACGGGCGTTTGCATGGGTGGCATGAAACGCCTCGGTCACCTGCTGACCTGACCGGCTGTATCTCACCGAAAGCGAAACGGCCGCATCGAAGATGATTGACCGGATAAGCGGCCGGCCCCCTATCGATCCAACACGGTCGATCAGATCGCCGTCAGACGTTCCCGAAAGCAGTCATTCGTCGGCCGTCCGGCAACTTCAGCTCCGGGTGGATAAGGGTAGTCCGGTCGATGGCCGTTAACAGACGTTCGCATCGGGTCTCATACGGTAGCTATACCACTTGAGGGAGGTCAGCAGGGTGGACGTCCGCACACGCCACGGACGACAGACTTCACCTATGCTCTTCAGATTGCTTGCGCATCTGGGGCACTTGCACGTAGGGCAGCGAGATCACCTGGGTTGCCGAAGATACCCCAGTTCTCCGCGGCGACCTCTTGGATGACGACGTAGACCGGCGCGACCGACGTTCCCTCCGGGCGACGATCGAGGATCGCGGTCGCTTCCTCGATGAGCCTGCGCTTGCCGGCCGCATCCAGTCCACCGGCCAGAACGTAGATCTGAAGCGTGACCACCGGCAGCCGGACAGGGGCGTCACCCATGAACACGGCATCGGCCGCGTACTCGGCGAAATACGTCCATACGGTGCTCCGCACCAATGGCGAGTCTGGCAGCGCCTCGCAATCGAGCCCCAGCGCCATTAAAGCGCCTGCGACCCGCTGCCGATCGGCGGCGTCGAAGGTGCCAGCCGGCGAATGGATGATGAGCTTGGGCATGGAGCGGCGTCCCTTGTGAAAGAATGCGGGTTCCGCCGTGTGGCACCCATCGTCGCGGCTCAGATGGTCTGGCCGCCCGAGACCTCGATGCGCTGACCGGTGACCCAGCCATTGTCCGGGCCGAGCAGGCTGGCCACCATTGGGCCGATGTCGTCGGGCCGGCCGACGCGACCCAGCGCCGTCATGCCTGCAAACGCCTTGTTGTAGTCTGGGATGTCCCGCACCGCGCCGCCCAGGAAGTCAGTCTCGATCGCGCCGGGGGCGACCGTGTTGGCGATGATGCCGCGCGCGCCCAGCTCCTTGGCGAGGTAGACGGTCAAGACCTCCACCGCGCCCTTGGCCGCCGAGTAGGCCGAAAACCCGGGGAACGATACGCGCGTCAGGCCGGACGAGAAGTTGATGATGCGCCCGCCATCGGCCAGCACCGGCAACAGGGCCTGGGTCAGGAAGAACACGCCCTTCACGTGGACGTTGAACAGCTGGTCGAACTGCGCCTCGGTGGTGGCAGCGAAGTCGGCCATCTCGCCGTGCCCGGCGTTGTTGACCAGGTGATCGAGGGTGTCGCGGCCGAAGGTCTGCGTCAGGCTGCCGCGCAGCGCCCCCACGAAGGCTGGGAACGTCGCAACCGTGCCGGTGTCCAGCTGCAAGGCGACCGCCGTGCGACCCAGCGCCTCGATCTCGGCGACGACGGCCTGTGCCTGCTCTTTGTTGGTGCGGTAGGTCAGGATCACGTCGCTGCCGTGGCGGGCGATGCTGACGGCGG
Organism: Methylobacterium sp. P1-11; assembly: GCF_008329595.1. Lineage (NCBI taxonomy): Bacteria > Pseudomonadati > Pseudomonadota > Alphaproteobacteria > Hyphomicrobiales > Methylobacteriaceae > Methylobacterium > Methylobacterium sp. P1-11. The sequence continues at coordinate 1,212 of NZ_NPKS01000051.1, read as the reverse complement.
TGTTGCGGCCGAGGCCCCGGCTGCCGCCGGTTACGAGAGCGATTCTGCTCATGGACGGGTACTCCCTTGTTGCCCGACCATGATGGGGCCAGGGTGGCCGACCGTCGTTGCCGAAACCTCGCGTTCTCTTGCCTAATTCTCTTGGAGCCTTTGCCCGTCAGCGACGCTGCCGCTAGCATGGCCGCATGAGCGAGCCCCTGCGCGAGGCTGTTGACCGCTACACCAGCAGCTATCCGGGCGCTGGCGGTCTGACTGCGACCGCCATCCCCGGTTTGACCCTGGTACGGGCTGCCGCCCCGAGCGGCCTGGTTCACGCGATTAACCGGCCGTTGGTCTGCATCGTCCTGCAAGGCAGTAAGCACGTCACGACGGGCAACCAAGCGTTCACGTTCAGCGGGGGAGCCTCGCTGCTGATCACGGCAGACATGCCAACGGTCAGTCAGATCACCGAAGCCAGTGCGGAGCGGCCTTACCTTTCGCTGGTGCTCGAACTCGATACCGCCGTGCTGGCCGAGCTGCTGACGCAGATGGACGGAACCCCGCCACCGGGGCCGGTCCATTCCGTCGCCGTCGATCCTACGGATACGGAAGCGGCCGACACGGCCTTGCGCCTCATACGCTTGCTCGATCGTCCCGCATCCATCGCCATGCTACAGGCGCAGCTCGTGCGGGAGTTGCACTACTGGCTGCTTCTGGGCCGGCACGGAGCGGCCATGCGTGTGCTGGGCTGGCCAGGCGGCCATGCCGAGCACATCGCCCACGCGGTGGCCGTGCTGCGGGCGGAATACGCCCACCCGCTGTCCATCGAGCGTCTGGCGGCGGTGGCCGGTATGAGCCCGTCGTCTTTCCACCTGCACTTCCGGGGCGTGACCTCGCTCTCGCCGATCCAGTTCCAGAAGCAGCTACGCTTGATCGAGGCCCGGCGGCTGATGCTGGCGGAAGGGTTCGGCGCAGGCCGCGCCGCCTATGCGGTGGGTTACGAGAGCGTGCCGCAGTTCACCCGTGAGTATGGGCGAATGTTTGGTCAATCGCCAGCGCGCGAAATTCGTCAAGCGCGAGTACAAATTGGTTCAGCTGCATAGCTTATAAGCGGACGCTGCCAATGCCTGCTGAGGGTCCAGGCCGTGTCAAAACGCCGAGAATCGGCTTTGTGCTGGGGTGCCGCCCCAATTTTGCGAGAATAGGCGCTCCACCGTTTGGATCGACCCTTTG
>NZ_NPKS01000050.1:0-31065 GCF_008329595.1 Methylobacterium sp. P1-11 | reverse complement strand
GGTGTTGCGGTCGCTGGCGTCGAAGGCGTAGCCGGCGTTGATACCGAAATAGGCGCCGGTCCAGGTGAAGACCGGGACGGGGGTGAAGACAGGCGGCGGCGCAGCGCGGCGCGGAAGGTCGGCAGCCGAGGCGGCGCCGGTCAGGGCCGTGAAGGCGGCCAGGGAGGCCAGGAGCTTGGTCATGTCGGTTCCCCGAAGGTGTGATCTGGCAGTATGGCTACCGATCGCCGAGCAAAATGGCTGTAGTTTTATGGACACACCGCCCGTCGAAGGCCGGCGATGTCATAGTAAACCATTTCTCAAGACGCGCTGAAATTTGGAAATACATCGCGTTCTACGGAACGGGGCGCGACAACAACGCGGCGGCGTTTTGGTTGCATCCGGCCGTACGGTCGGCGCTCGCCTGTGGCGGTCTGGCCACAGGCGGGCTGTGCCAGGCCACGCAAGCACCTTGCGCCGGGCCGTGACATCGCCGCAGGCCTTCGCGGCGATCCTGCGCTGCCCCCAGACCGGATTTCGGTACGCTGGACGCGATGAGGCGGCCGATCGGCGGCATGTCCCGGGCCCGGCCTGAAGTTATGAATCCCGTTACCGCCGGGACAATAGAGGGGACTGACAGTCGTCGTCTTGACCGACCCATCGATGGGAACCCGGGCGCCATGCATGTGAGAGTTCGCCTCGATGGCGCGAACCCGCGCCGCTGGCACATCAGTTTGTTGAACCGGCTCTCCAGCATGCCCGGCATCGAGGCCGTGAGTGTCGAGGTCGCATCCGGCCCGGAGGATTGGCCGGTTCAGGCCGACCTGCTGTTCCGGTTGGAGGCCCTGATCTTCCGGCTGGCGCCGAACGGGTCACTGCCCGTGCCGCAGACGGACTTGGCGGCCTGGACCCATCCCGCGGCCCCGGACCTCGTGCTCGATCTGTGCGGCGACGCGATCGCTCCCGACCCGGTCTGGCGTGTGGCCTATGATGGCGGCCTCGGCGAGACCGGGCTGCTCGCGAGCCTGCTCGCCGGCCGCGTGCCGCGCCTCGACCTGCTCGAAGGGGACGCCGTCGTCGCCTCGGGGCGCCTCGGGGCGGATTACCGCGGCTCCATAGCCTTGTCGTTCGAGGATGCGCTGGCGCGCACGATCACGATCGTTCTTGCCGCGCTGCGGGACCGGTTGGCCGGCCGCGCCGGGGCTGCGATGCCGGCCGCACGGGCCACCCCGCCCGCGCGTCCGGCGCGGATCCTGGCCTCGCGACCGGCGCGGCTCGTGGCCCGGAGCCTCGTCGGCCGCCTGTACCGGCTGTGCTATCACGCGCCGCACTGGCGCACCGGATGGCGGTTCCTCCGCGGACCCGACCTCATCGACCTGGGCCGCCATCCCGAGGGAGGCTGGCAGGTCCTGCCCGATGATGGGCGGCGCTTCTACGCGGACCCGTTCCCGCTCGCCGTCGCCGGGACGACCCATGTCTTCGTGGAGGAATTTCCGCACGCGACCGGCAAGGCGATCATCTCGGCCGTCCGCTTCGGACCGGACGGGCCCGAGGGGCCGCCCATCCCGGTGCTGGAGGAGCCGTACCATCTCTCCTACCCGTTCGTGTTCGCGCAGGCGGGCGCCATCTGGATGGTGCCGGAGAGTTCCGCGGCCGGCACGGTCGACCTTTACCGGGCGACACGCTACCCCGGGGGCTGGGTGAAGGAGGCGACGCTTCTCTCCGGCGTGGTCGCGAGCGACGCGACGCTCCTCGAGCAGGACGGTCGCTGGTGGATGTTCGCGACCGTGCGCGATGCGCCCCCCGGCGCCCCGCCGGGATCGGGCTGCCACCACGACGCGCTGCATCTCTGGTCGGCCCCCGATTTCCGGGGGCCGTACACGCCGCACCCGGCCAATCCCGTCCTGGTCGACCCATCCGTCGCGCGACCCGCAGGCCGGATCGTCGCGCGCGACGGGGCCCTGATTCGGCCGGTCCAGGATTGCGCCCACGGTTACGGCCGCGCCCTGTCGTTGGCGCGGATCGACCGGCTCGATCCGGACGGGTTCGCCCAGACCGTTCTCAGCCGGATCGAACCCGGCCCGGCGTGGCCCGGCAGCGCACTCCACACGCTGAACGCGGGCGGCGGGATCGAGTGCATCGACGGTTCGGGCCGGGCCTCGCGTCTCAAGGCGCGGTTCGCAGCCTGAGAGTGGCCTTTGCCGCGGGGCAAACCCGGCGGTCCGGAACCAGCCGGCGCGGTGCGTGTTCGCTCACGCATTCGGAGACCCGTCGCCCCCATGATCATGATCCTCATCTGCTTTCTCGCGCCATGGCTGGCCATGTTCCTGCGCGGAAAGGTGTTTCAGGGCATCCTCTGCATCATCCTTCACCTGACGATCATCGGGTGGATCCCGGCGACGATCTGGGCCCTGGTTGTCACCCGGAAGGAGGCGGCCTGACGGAGATTGCCGGGTCGGTCGCGCCGCGACCGCGAGTGAGGATCGAACCCGGAGGTCCAATCCGCTTGCTGCGACCGGTCGACTTCCGGCTTGCCCCAGACGGACATGAGGGGCGCGTTGCACCTTGCAGGACCGGTCGCGCGCCGCCGTGCGAGGCCCGAGCCCGGAACAGAAAAACGGCGGGACCGGAACCCCGCCGTCAACTCGCTCTCTCGATGCGGCAGCCTCTCGAGCCGCCGCCAAGCTTCTTGCCTTAGTAGCCCATCAGCACGCCGGCCGAACCCGTCACCGTCATCGCGAGGCCGCCCAGGAAGGCGCCGATCATCGCGTAGGAGAAGCCCTTCAGGACCATATCGTGCACTCCTTTGACTTGGCGGTGGGCCTCCAGCGAGGCCCGGCAAGACCATTTGCAATGACGGTGCCGGATTGGCCGGACGCGTGCAGTGCGAAGAGTCACGTTGCGCCGCGGAACTGTTCGGAGGCGGTTCAGCGATGCCCAGGCACGAGGCAGAAGCTGTCTCGGCCGCCACCGTGCGGCTGCGCGGCGGCCTTCCCTGCCGGTCGCACTTACGCGAAATGCGCCGGCAGGCTGAGGGCCTGCGCGTAGGTCACCAGCGCGATGGCGCTCGCGATCAGGGTCGCGGCAAGGGTGATGCGGTTCATCCAGGTCATCGTCGTCTCCATCAGGTTCGCGATCGCATTCGCGGTGTGGTCCTGATGTATGCTCAAGCTTTCAGGTGCGGCGTGTCCTGAAACACCTGCGGGAGACAGGGCCGTTCGGGCCTGTCAGCCCTGCAATTGCCTGCACAGCCTGGCCCGCGCCTGAACACGGGCCGAGCGTCGGCCTGTTGAGGCCGCCTCCGATCGCGCTTCCGCCGAACCGGCCTCCCCCTGTGGCGCGCGCCCTAGACGGCCTGCGCTCCGGACGCGCCGTCCCTCGCCGCCCCGCGAATGGCGGCCGGGCGTGTCCGGCAGCGTTCCAGATAGGCGTCGAAGGCCTCGCTTGGCGGGAAGGCCGCGCGGCCGAAGCCCAGCGCGCTGCTGATCAGGATGTCGGCGCCCGAGAACCGCTGGCCCATGACGTAGGGGCCTCGCACCAGGGCGGTATCCAGGCGGCGCACCACCGCCTCGTGGTTGCGGCGCTTCTGCGGCGATCCTGCGAGTTCACCCGTCATGCCGGCAAACAGGGCCGGCTCGAACTCGGCAACGGACCACGACAGCCAAGTGAGGTACGCGCCGCGATCGGGGGCACCGATCGCCGGCGCCAGCCCTGCCTCCGGGAATGTCTCCGCCAGGTAGAGCACGATGGCCTGGGATTCCGCGACCAGCACGCCGTCATGCAGGATGGCCGGGACGCGCTTGTCGGGATGCGGGTTGGCGGCATCCGGCACACCCTCGCCCGTCATCGGCCGGAAGATCGAGACCGGCACGATGACGTAGGGAGCGCCCAGCTCCTCCAGCAGCCAGATCATGCGCGAGGAGCGCGATTGCGGGGCGTGATACAGGGTGATCATGCTCGGTTCCTTCGTCACGGCGCGCGGGATGGCCGTGGCGGGGTGACTTGTAGGGCCGCCCTGCTGACAGCATCCTGTCAGCAGGAGTCGAACCATGCGTCGCGCGGACAGACTGTTTCAGATCATCCAGATCCTGCGGCGCTCGCCGCGCCCGGTCACGGCCGCCGAGATCGCCCGTGAGCTGGAGGTGTCGGTCCGCACGGTCTATCGCGACGTGGCCGATCTCGTCGGCCAACGCGTGCCCATCCTGGGCGAGGCCGGGCTCGGCTACGTGCTCGGCGGGACCTTCGACATGCCGCCGCTGATGCTCACGCCCGACGAGATCGAGGCGGCCGTCCTCGGCGCGCAATGGGTCGCGGGCCGGGGCGAGCCGGTCCTCGCCAAGGCCGCGCGCGACCTCATCGCCAAGATCACCGCGGTCGTCCCCGAGCGCCTGCGTCCGCTCATCGCCGATCCGTCGATCGGCACGCCGCCGACCTTGGCGCAGGCCGTGGACGGGATCGACGTCGCGCGGGCCAGGGCCTGGATCCGCGAGGGCCGCAAGATCCGCATCCACTACCGGGATGCGCGCGGGGATCCGAGCCAGCGCGTGATCTGGCCGGTGATCGTCGGGTTCTTCGATCAGGCCCGGATGGTGGCCGGCTGGTGCGAGCTGCGCGGGGCGTTCCGGCACTTCCGCACGGACCGGATCACGGGCGCTGACTTCCTGGAGGAGCGGCATGGCCTCCGGCCCGCCGTCCTGCGCGCGCGCTGGAAGCGGGGCCTGTCGGACCGAGAGCAGGCGACTCGTTCTCCGCCGCAGGTCGCACCCGAGCAGGGGCGGCAATAAAAACCCCTCCCTTCATCGAGGCGGCGGGGAGCAATCTGGAGACCCCGGTAGGGCTCGAGCCTCCGACCTGCCGCTTGGATGGCAACGGAATGCTGAGGCAGAGCGGCCTGCATTCCGACAGGTTCGCGGTTCGCCCCCACACAGAAAGGATGGACAAATTTCGTCTCGTCGGAACGACAAAGGGCCGTCGGCCGAGCCTGTTGAGAAGTGGCCGCCGCGCTCTCTGTGGGGTTCCGCCGCATCAGCCACGGGCTTGAGCCGCCGGCCTCTGTGCCGCGCGCCGTTCCCCTGCCTTCGGTTCCCGGCGCCGACACATCCCAGCGGGCGCCTGCCACCCCCTTGGCTGAGGGGTCGTCACGTCAAACGTCATCACCTTCCCTGATCCGGCCCTAAAATCGGTCCCGCTGGCCCACGACGAGGAGATCGCCGTCTACGGCTCGGTGGGGCCAGTCACGGTCAGCTTCACACGCTCTGTACCGATGAGATGGCCGGGCTGATCCACGTCGTCATGCTCGGCTCCGCCATCGGCCTTGAGGTGGTCGCGACTCTGCCGGATGACGTGAAAGGCCACGCCGTCGCCCCCTTCGCCGGACCCGCCATGCTGCGCGCCGCGGAACGGGCCGAGACCGAATTCGCCGCCTGCCCGGAGGTGTGCTGATGTCGTCAGACTGCATACTCCATCTCGGCCGCACGTCGGACAAGCGCCGCGTCCCTGAACAGCTCAGCTGCGGTGAGCACCGCACGGCTCGCCGACCTCCTACCTCCGAAGGGAGTAGGCGTCGGTACAGGTGAGGCCCGGTGGGCGCACTACATTGGGGTGATCCGCATCGGTGGAGCTGCCTGTGTCCTCCTCACTCGAAAACCTACTGCTGGAAGAACTTCGCGACCTGACGGTCAGAACCGAGGTTCTGCAGGTGACACTGGGAACCGTGATTTCTCTGATGGACGCGACGCAGCGGGATACCGTCATCAGGATGCTGGCTGACAACCTGAAGATGGTCGGCAGTGAGGACCCCAGTGGCGTCGCAGGAGCGACCGCCAAGGAATTGATCGACTACGCCTTGCTGCCTGCGAGCGTGATGCCGGGGCGCCCGGAGGAGGTCTAAGCCTCTACAATGCACCTGCACGGGCGGCCCGATGAAGCACGGGAACCGCTAGGGAATGCGGCTGCCGGCGCATGTCGGCGACCGGGTCCGTCACGCTCAAATCCTTCAGTGCCGACGTATTCGCCTCGTCGCGGGGCGGTCAGCATCTGCACGTTGCCCCTCTACGCCATGCCTCACGCATGCGCGCCCGCGAACGGGAAAGCTTGGCATTCTTCGGCTTCGCAGACCCTCACACAAGGTGCGGCCGCGGGATGATGAACTGCGCGTGCACGATCAGGCTGAACGCCATGGCGGCCGTTACGACGGCGTCGACGGCGCGGTTCGTCAAGGTGATTGGCTGGGTCATCGCGGGCCTCCTCGTCATCGCGGCTGTTCTGAGGCGGCCTCATGGTCGAGTTGATTACCGCGAAGATTGCCTCGCTTGTTGCGCTGGAGGTGAGGGCCGGAAGGGTTGCACAGGATGCTCTTCCGGCCGGTCTTGCTCAGGCGAAATGCGCCGGCAGGCTCAGAGCCTGTGCGTAGGTCACCAGCGCGATGGCGCCGCCGATCAGAGTCGCGGCAAGGGTGATGCGGTTCGTCCAGGTCATCGTCGTCTCCATCAGGTTCGCGACTGTCGTCGCGGTGTGGTCCCGATGTATGCCCAAGCTTCCAGGCTCGACGTGTCCTGGAACACCCGGAGTATGGATGATCCCTCAAGAGGTCCGATCGTCGTTGCACAGGGGCGCGTGCGCTTGTGAGGTCCTGGCCTTATCGGCGCAATATCTGGCCAGCTGGGGTCGCAGGCCACGCTTCCTACCGGTCCTGGCCGTAGCCGAGATCAATAGCCGCCGTAGAACCGCCGCGGACCGTCGTAACCGCGGGGCTCGCATCGCACCGCCCATAAAGTGATGATGACCGTCAATGCGGATCAATCATCATCATCGTCGTCCTCGCGACGGAGGCGTTCCTCACGGCGGAGTGGGTCGCGCCGCCCATCGCGGAACTCCTCACGACGCTCCTCCCTGCGGATTTCGTCACGATCCCGCTCCCGCGGTGAGCGCGGATCGACCCTCACACCACCCGGTCCAACATCGATGCTCTGCGCAGAGGTCGGCAGGCTTGGTATGGTAAGCAGCCCCGCCGAGATCAGCGCGCTGATGAATAGGTGCTTCATGGTGCGTTCCTTCCGCAGGTAGCTCTCGGGCGTGGTTCATGGAGCGCAACCGGTGCTCCTCCAAACGGCAACCTATGTTTCGCCCTCAAATGTCGGTCTCGCGCTTGACGACCGCGTCCTCACCTGTCCCCTTCTGCGCCAAGCCGACATCCGGGCCCTCTGCCGGGTCCGATGGTGCTTTGGGGCTGACCGGAGGAGTGGATCGTTGTTCGGCACCCACGCGGGCCCAGCGCTCCGCGTCGTACTCGGTGTCGGCGAAATCTTGCGTGTTCGCGGTCAGTGGCTTGTCGGACATCGGACGCTCTCCGTGTCTGGGAGCAACGCAGCATGTGGCGGCGCAGGTCCCACCGGCGGAGCAGAACGTCCTCGCCATCAAGGCGGACGCCGCGACTCACGGCGCTCTTGAGCCGTCTGCGGCCTTCTTCGCCGAGATCGGCTCACCGGCACTATCGAGCTCCGCCGCGACAGGCTGATGAGGCTTCGCAGCGCATCGATGATGAGCGCGGCACTTGGATCGTTGGAGGAACTGCCGCAGCCGCCCTGCAGGGCAACGTCATGGCTGGGGAGCTTCCGGCAGCCGGTCGCTGAGCTTCAATTGCTCGTGAAAGCTGTGAGCCAAGACGTCGCTTACGCCACTCATGCGCGCCACGGCCGCTATGATCGCGAGCGCCGCGACGGTGACGAATAGCACGGTGAGCGCTTCGCTCAGCTGCTCGGCATACCGCTCTGCCTTGTGGATCGTGATGCACCCGACGGTGAACATCGTGGCCAGCAGCACCGGGACGGTTTCTGACGACATCGGCGGCTCCGCGTAGTCTGGTATACCAGGCTCGGAGGCGCTGTTTTAACGAGAAACCAGCCGACGGCCAGACCCGCATCAGTCACCTCTTGGTGTGCCGGCCCGCGTACTTCTAGTGGTATGAGCGCTACGGCAACCATCACGCGCCGGGCCGGGGCGCTCCGACGCAGGTCTCTTGAGTTAGCGGCAGATGCGCCGCGGGCCGACCGGAGTCGGACGCGTGAAGCAGCGCGGGCCAAGCCGGAAGCCACGGGCGATCGGGCGGCAGCGGCCGAAATGGCCAAGTGCGAAGCCGGGACCGCAGCGCATAGCCACGTCAGTGATCTGGGCAGCGCCCGCGATGGTTCCAGCGCCGGTCGGCGCAAGAGGCGCAGCGTTGGCTGCTGATGCGAGACCGAGGCCGGCGGCGAGAGCAGCGGTGGCTGCGAGCATCTTCAGGTGTGTCATCGTCAGACCTCCTGTGAGTACCCGCCCGTGAAGGGAGCCGGCAGACGCAGCAGACGCATAAGGCGCCTATTGCCAAGGGCCCTACTGCAGCGGCGGCGCCATTTCCGCGGCGCCGTTCGCCTCAAACCGCACCAGCCGCGGTCCTGGCGTATCGGTATCGCTTTCCAGCCGGTCCAGGCGGGCGTTGATGGCCTCGATCCACTCAGCCTTCGTGCACGTGCTCAGAAGTGGCTTGAGAATCTCCGCGAGATCGTGGGCGAGCGCGTCACGGCCGAGGCCGTTCAGCACGCCGCCACCCTCCTCGAAAGCGAGGGCTACAGCCTCGCCCATAGCGAGCCCCTGATGTCCTTCGACCGAATCCGTTGTCTCGCGACCTTCGTGAGATGGCATCGTCAGCATCAGCTCACCTTGGGCTTGGCATTCTGTCGATTGCCCCATGAACCGCCCTGGCGCCTAAACCGTTGCAGGACAAGATCCGTCCAGCAGCAGGAGGCATCTGTGGCCGAAGCAAAGCAAATGGTCGACGCGCTGGTCCGCGATCGGCAGGGGGGCACGATCGCCGCCACAGCTGCTCTGGGTGGCATCGCCTTGATCGTCGGACTCGCTCTCAAGGCGCTTCCTGGGCGGGCGCCTGTGGCAGACGGGCCCTCCCCCTTTCAGGAGGCGAAGCCGTCCGCTGCACCGCGCAGCCCCTTCGATCATTCGGAGGTCAGCGAAGACGACGCCCGCGTCATGTTACGGGCCATGGTCGCCGCCACGATGGCAGATGGGCTGATGGATGCTGGAGAGCGGGAGCGTCTCCACAATGCCATTGCGGCTGCCCAAATAGGCGCCGCTGGTCGTGCATGGCTGGACAAGGAGCTGGCTGAGCCGGCCGATATCGATGACCTGGCCTCCGGGGTGCGCACTCCGGAGCAGGCGGCCCGGATTTACGCCGCCGCTCGTCTCGCGATTGAGCCGGACACTCTACAAGAGCGGCAGTTCCTCAAGATGCTGGCTGAGGCGCTGGACGTACCCGCCGAAGCCGTCGCTCGGTTCGACCAGGAACTATCTGGCTGACGGCGATCACGCTGCTTATCTCCAGGATCAGCTTATCGGACGCGTCGTCGCCGAGCCGTGGTCCATGCTGAGGGCCTCAACCCGCGGCCGATGCATCCGGCCTTCCCCTTTCGAGGGGGCTTACTTCGTGATCCGGACCGAGACCGGATCGCTGCCTGGGAAGCTCTCCTCCAGCGCCTCGTCGAGCCGCTCGTTCATCCGGCCCGGATGGTTCTCGGAAAGGTGACGATCGGGCGTGGCAACGATGGATCCTGCAGAAACAACTGCCAGACGTCGTCGCTCCGCAGCCGTTCGGAAGGCCTCGTAGACAAGCAGGCCAAAGCCGGCTGCGATCAGCAGAGCCGGCACGGGATTAGCCCGCACCTCGGCAGCAAGGCGCTCGACGGTCTCGCTTGCAGCCTGTCCTGATCGTTTCAGCTCGACGAAATCGCGTGGGATCCCTGGCTGGTTGAAGCGAGCCTGCAGATCGGCCAGCGTCCGGTCCAGCCGCCCGCGGCTCGCCTCGACGTCCCGCTCCAGCTTGTCCGGCGAGTCACTCATGTGTCCATCCGATCCGTGAGAACCTGCACGTCTTCTTTGACCTGCCGCCCCGTACGGGTCGGCTCCAGTGTGGATATCGACGTCTTGCTGCGTCCCAACATCCCAAGACCGACCGCAAGCAAGAGAAAGACGCCGCCCACGATCAGCGCTGCCAACGCGTCCGATTGCACGAGGACAGCGATGCCTTTCACCAGGGCGAGGAGCAGCGTGAAAAGGCCCGTGATGGCGAATACGGCCGCCACCAGCAACAGGCTGAGGCCGAGGCTGAGCCGGTGAACGCCCTGCGCCATCTCGGTGCGGAACAGGGCGATTTCGCCGCCTACGAGATCCCGCAGCTCGCGGACCGCATCACCCACGAGGGTCGGGATGCTGCGCAGTCTTGGCTCGGCCATTTCGCTCTCCTAGAGGTCCGGTGTCGGGAGGACATCGACCGGAACGACCGCATGCGAGCGTGGGATTGGCCGAACCCTTTGGGAATTCAGAGCGCGGAACAGCGCGAAGCCAGCCAGGACGGCCGCCGCAGTTGCTAAGGCGGGACGACGGCGAATGGCTGCATGTACCTCGTCGTACATCTCGCTGAAGGATCGGCGCGAGATGCTCTCGGCCAACTCGTCGACGCCGAGCGCGGCCTGATCGAAGAATTCCTTCAGCTGCGGCAGCCCGTCGAAGTTGGAGCCGGTATCGCGAATGGCGTCGCCGACATCCGATACCAATCGTGCCGCATCGGCCTTACGGTTCTCGACGTAGCCCTGTGTCTGATCGCGCAGCGTGTCGGCAAAGCTCTGAGCTGTGTGAAATTCTTGGTCGGCAGCGCTCGAACGCTGATCCTGAGCACCGTTTTGCATCAAGCTGCTCCTGTAAGGCGCTCGGGATCAGGAAAACCGCAGGCCTTCAATACCGTTCCACTGCGCTGCCGAGATGGCAGGATCTACCATTGAGACGAAAGAGGCTGGATCCGCGTTGTAGGCGCGGCAGCTTAGCCAGATCTAGTACTGAGGAGGACGTCCATGGACGAGGATCGGATCACCGGCGCCGCGAAGGAACTCGGTGGCAAGGTCAAGGGGGCGGCCGGCGAACTAATCGGGGACAGGCAGACGCAAGCCGAAGGAAAGGCCACTGAGCTGAAGGGCTCGGCGCAGAACCTGTACGGGCAGGCCAAGGACACGCTCAGCGATGCCGCGGACCAAGCGCGGGAGTTCGCCGGCGACGCGTTCGACCGTGCCCGCGAGCGCTACCCGGATGCACAACGCTTGTACCGGCAGGGTAGCGAGGCACTTCGACCGCACGCGCAGGAGTCGCCGCTGGGTCTTGCTATCCTGGCCGGTGCGATCGGCTATCTGCTCGCCCTGGCCATCCACGGTCGCCGGTAACGATCCGTCGTCAGAATACGCCCGAGCCGGGCGAGCCGTGATGATATGGCCGCCCGGCTGATTTCTAAAGCTCGCGTAGACCGTCGGCGCGAACGTTCTAGGACGTCGACCACTCGCGCATCACCTCATCCGCCGGGCGGTCTAGATGAACCTTGCCGCCCTCGATTGTTCGCACGAAATCAACCGGGATGAAATGGTGCAGGCCGCCCGCCGCGGCGTCCTTCTTCGTCAATTTGATCTCGCCTTTGGCGATGTGATCGACGGTCCCGACGTGTTTCCCGTCCGAGCCAACCACCTCGGCATGCTCTTGGATGTGAGCGATATCGACCATCGGTTTCTCTCCCTGTTGAGCAGCCGTAACCGACGTCCAGACGGCGATGTTCCGGTCCTGTTGTTCTGCCCGGACGGAGAGAGACGATGAGCCAGGTCATGGACCGGCATTGGCGCAGCCATAGCTCTTCTGCGCGGCTAAAGAGATCCCCACGCGCCGCAACAATGCGAGTACGTCCGCCCAGCACGTCTCGTTAAGGAGGCGGCACGGATTGCCCTCGATCCGGAAGACCGCATCATCGCCGTGCTCGACCGCATGGACGGCGATACGGACCGTGGGGACAACGGCGATGCGGAGCCGTCGCTGGCGGCTCCTGAGAGGCAGGGATTACAGGTGACTCAGATGCCCGGAACGGATCAGGACCGCGAGGCCGAGCCGCCCGAGATCGTGTTGACGAAGGCGGTGGTTGAACCGGGGGCCGAATGCCTGCCGCAGACATCCTGCCGTGGCGTGGCGGCGGGAACGTCATCGCGGCAGCCGGCGTCTCGCCGCTTAACCTCGTAGGAAGCGAGAGGTGATCGGGTTTGTGACTGGACCATCGTGCAGATCAGGGCAGGCCTATGCGTGTGCAACGGCGTGCCATTCCGATCCGAAACGAGCGCGCGCCCGAGTGCGCCCATGGAACCGTCGAGCGGGCGCTTTCTGCCTCGCCACTATCCAGGCAGCGAGCCCGAACACGGCTGCGCTGGCACCCAAGGGAGCCGCCGCTAGTGCCAGCATCGGATGATGCGACCACAGAAACGCGGTGATAGCAGGACCGATGATCAGTGCTGGGAGAATTAATCCGAGCATGTCTTCACTCTGAATGACGATCACGTTCAGGGCCCAACTGCCGAACCGGCGGTTTGTTGCGGCCAAGATCATCTCAAAAGCCAGAGCTGACCGTTTGGACGGCGCGATGGCGCCCGCGATCACTGCGCCCCTGCAGGACCCGAATGGGACGGCTGAGGCCGCGGCCGACCCACGGCAGCCCCGATGACAGGATAGCGGCGGTCATTGCACCACAGATGGTGCCGAGCGGGATAGGCGGCACGACGCAGCTCAGGAAGCCTCAGGGATCTCAACGACCCGCAGACCGCAGCCGTCCTGCAAAGCAATCTTTCGGGCCTATCGTTCTGCAAAATCTACCTTAAGTAGTAAGAGTTTAGGCCGATAAAATTGGAAATAGGCACAATTCAGGGAGCGGACCGGCAGTAAATCTGAATTCATTATGGATCGGTTTTGGTTGATGGGCCGTTTCGCCGGGTCGTGTGGATGGCGCTCGTTGTGCCTCGGCGGCGCCATGCCGCATCGCAATCGGAGGCCCAGCCGGATGCCAGACATCAGCGGAGACGCTGTGCCCTCGACGATCGGTTGCTCCTCAGAGGTGAGGCTCAACATGTGGGCAACCTCAACACCAACCTGGGTGGCCAAGCGCAGTCTGGACGTCAGCGTGGCGCTCACCGCGCTGTTCCTGCTTCTGCCACTGTTCCTGCTCATCGCCCTCATGATCTGGGCGACAGACCGCAAGACGCCGGTCTTCCGCCACATGCGTATCGGTCGTGACGGGCGGCGCTTCGGCTGCCTGAAGTTCCGGTCAATGGTGACGGAGGGCGATGCCATGCTGGCAGCGCACTTGGCCGCTGATCCGCAGGCCCGTGCCGAATGGGCGGCCACCCACAAGCTCAGCGATGATCCGCGCATCACGCGGATCGGCCACGTCCTGCGCAAGACCTCCCTCGACGAACTGCCGCAGCTCTGGAACGTGCTGCGCGGGGAGATGAGCCTCGTCGGGCCGCGGCCGATCGTAACCGCCGAGGTCGCTCGCTACGGTCACGCGTTCGCCACCTGCTTCTCCGTCCCGCCAGGCGTCACCGGCTTGTGGCAGGTCTCGGGCCGCTCCGACACGACCTATGCCGAGCGCGTGGCGCTGGATCTCGACTACGCCACCCGCTGGAGCCTGCGCCGGGATCTCACCATCATGTTGCGCACCATCCCAGCTGTCCTCGCCCAGCGCGGCAGCAAGTAGCGCCTCTCCAGGCGCCGGTTGGCACCAGGTGAGCCCACTCGTTGAACCTCTATAAGATGCCAAGACCGAAACCGAGATGCTCATCGGGTTTTCGGAGGCTGGCACCAACGGCGCCCGCCTATCGGTACTCAGGTCAGCATGCGGGTGGCCCGGCCGACGCCCTGGCACCCTGACGGTGCGACGCGACTACACCTCGCTGAAGTCGATGCCCGACGATGGAACGAGCGCCTGAGCCATGGTGTGGAAGCGCACGTGAGCGTAAGCGTAGCGTCATTTATGCACGTGGCCAAGCCTAACGGCAGTTGTGCGTTGCACCGCCGGTGCTTAGGTCGGCTGTGCGGGATCACGATGGCGTCGTGGTTCTGCAGCCCTTCCCAAGGGCGTTTCCTCCCAAGACTTCGGGCCGCTCCAAGAGGGCGGCCTTTTTTCTGCCTGCGTACTTGCTGTGGCAGCGCTTCCCCTGCTGATATGCTCGAGGCGTTCGCGACACCATACGGCGCTGTTGCGGGTGGACCTGCGATGACAGGCTGGTCCGGACCAGTTCTCCGCTCCTCATCGGTGAAGCCTAGGTCAGGCGGTCGTGTGAGGATCGGCGTGACGGGGAACTGGACACCGCAGAGCGCCGGCCCATGGCCCTGGATCCTCTCCGAGCTCGACCGTGTTGTTCGGCTTTTCTCCAATCGCGGAAGCTGGCGACCTGCTACACGAAGAACCCCGCGCCGACCGAACCCAACCCGTTCGTGGCTCCCGGAAAGAAACCGGGATCGGGCTTCCTCCAGAGCCAAGCGCAAGGGTTCGCTAACGCTACAGCACCACGATAACGCGTATGTCGAAGCGTCCCCTCCGCACATTCAGGGCCCTGCTATGGATCGCGGCCCTGATGCTGTGCTGTTTCTCCGCGGCCATGCTGGTCGAGGCGAATAGACCGAAGATGGAGGGGGATCATCACCTCGTCGGGGATCCTGCCGTCACCGGTTCGGTCACGCGTATGCGCTGGTGCGGTGCCGCCCCTTGGTGCCGATAGAAAGTTGCTCGGCCCCCTCTCTCGATAGTCCATCAGCATGCCCTTCATACAAGACCTGCTCGCCCGCTTCCGTCAGACGGTGACAGCCTATGCTGGCGACGATGCGCTGATGCAGGCCGGCGTCTCTGCGGCCGCCAACGTCATCGTAGCCGACGGCGAGGTCGCGGGCGATGAATTGGAGACAGCCGTCACCGGCGTCCTCGCCAGCCCGATCCTAGAGAAAGGCTACGACGTCCTGATGTTGGATGAGGCGCTACACGAGGCGATCGGTAGGGCTCGCACCCGGGCTGGACGTGCGGAGAACTTGCGACGGGTCGCGGCGATCGCTGGTCGGCCTGTGGAGCAACGCGAGGGCGTGTTTCGCGTGGCGGTCGACGTAGCAGATCACGACGGCATCGCCGCCATCGAGCGCGCCGCTCTGTCCGAGATCGCAGCCGCGCTTCTCGTCGACGTCGATGCACTTCTCAAAGCGGCGCCGCAGCCTATGCCATCGCAGACGGAGGCGTAGCAGCGTCATCGACGAGTTCGCCGATCAGGGTCCACAAGGCTTGATGCTCAGGGCCGCCGCGATCAGCGGCGAGAAAGGCCGCCAGAGTGATGTCGGTGACATACCCGCCGGAGGCCGCGTTGGCCTCGTGGCGGACGAAGCTGCGACCGTCGGATGGATCCCGCAGCAGAAGCCAGCGATCTCCGTTCGAACTGACATAGAGGTCGCGGCTCATCGGCTCGCGCGCCACGTCAGCGGCCAGGCTGGCCGAGATAGGCCGCGACACTGGTGGCGCGGGAGCCGACCATACGCACGGCCTTGCGCAGACGCTCCTCTGTCACCCCGAAACGGAGCGCCCAATTCTCGCGAGCGGCGCGGTCGAAGACGTCGATGTGGGCCTTATCATGCAGTTCGGTCGGCATGGCTGGATCCAAAGGTATTCTGGCTGCGCCAGGAGTCTGGCTTCCAACCCGGCGGCGCCTCCCTGGTTGCAGCCATTTTCGTGCGCTTCACGATCTTGCCGTGTTCGGCGCGCCTCCTGGACGCAATGGCGGTGGCGGACCGCTGACTTCACTCCGTCAGAGAGTGCACCGCATGTTGAACACCATCTTGGCGCTTCTCACCGTCCTCGCCGTTATGGCCGCGCACGCCCTCTACAGGCTCGTGCGACTGCCGTTCCGGCTCTTGCGTGGCCTATTCCAGCACAGGGCAAAGCCTGCCCGGGTGACGGCTCACTAATCGGATCTGCGCATCATGCGGTCGGGCCAAGTTGCGTAGCGGCCCACGCTGGTGAGATCGGACGCTCCCCCGCCCTGTGATCAGATCGGGGCGGGGCCGGGCGGCCTATCGACCGAGCGACGGTCCGCCCGATGTGCCTCCCGTCCCGGGCGGTCCGCTGGTGGGTGTGCCGCCGATGTTCACGCCTGGTGTCGTGCCGGGTATGGGCGAGTTGCTGGGGTTCGCCTCGTTGCCCCGTGTGATCGGGCTGGGTCCGAGATCCCGGGCGCCGGGGGCGGCGCCGCCAACGGCCGGCGGCGGTGGCACGCCGGTGTTGCCTGCACCCCCGGTGATCACCTGAGCCTCGGCGGGGCCGGCCAGGGCGATGCTCAAGGCGCCGGCGAGGGCCATTGTGAGGCGGGGCATGTGATTGTCCGTCCTTCTGCTGCGGCACAGGAACGGCCGAGGTGTCGCAAAGTTCGGTCGCCGACTGCGCCGGTTGACGCGCAACGATGCCCTAGGAGATGCCGCTCATGGAGGCCAGCGACCTGAAGCGCCTGCCATCTCGGGTACTCATCTTCCGAGACGAGCAGCAGGTGATCGCCGAGGATGTGGAGACGGAGCTTGCCGTCCGGGCCCGCTTCGCGCCGGCGACCGACCTCTGCAAGACACGTGGCGATAAGACACATGACGATGCCCATACCGACCGTGCCGAGCTGCACGCCGGATCGCGAGTGCTGGACAGGTGGTCGAGCACCGGCACCTGACCGCGCGGTGATCGTTCCGGCTGGCGTTGCGCAGGCTGCTCTGCAACTCGGGGGCTAGACCCGGATCTCCTCGACTTGGATGCCGCCAGCCCGCAGGTGGTCGGGGATGTCGCTGTGGTCGTAGTACCCTGCCTGATGCGCCATGGCATCAAGGGCAGCGATCGGGTCCGAAGCCGCGCCGGTCCAGAGGATGGCTCCCGTCACTTCGTGCCGGATCTGAAACACCTTCATCGCTGGCCTCCTTTGCTAGCCGCTCGGATAAGCGCAGCGGGGCGCGGCGGTTCCTGCATCATAGCCTACCACCTTTGACGGCGCCCCCAGGCGAAATGCATTGGCCGCTCAAGACTGAATGGGCGACATACGCACGCCTGTCGGCGCCTTATTTTAAGTCGCACCTTCCAAGCTTCGCCGGTAGATAATTCGTATTTCTTTCAATTGCGTGGCAGTAAATTGCGACATTTCGGAAATCTACCGGAACGTCCGCTGAGAATTAATATCACGTTCTAAAATGGAACGGATGTTTGCTCAAGGGATTGGCTGAGTCCAAACGAATTTGGAGCCTGCCATGCGTATCCCTGTCGCTCTCGCTTTGCTCGGGGCCCTTTTCGGGTCGAGCGCCTATGCTCAGACCACGACGACGGGCTCACCGGCGTCCCCCGACGCCAAGACGAGTCAGCA
Source organism: Methylobacterium sp. P1-11 (assembly GCF_008329595.1). Classification (NCBI taxonomy): domain Bacteria; kingdom Pseudomonadati; phylum Pseudomonadota; class Alphaproteobacteria; order Hyphomicrobiales; family Methylobacteriaceae; genus Methylobacterium; species Methylobacterium sp. P1-11. The sequence goes on along the minus strand of NZ_NPKS01000050.1, from coordinate 13,816 downwards.
ATCTGGTGGCCAGGAGAGCGTCACACGTCCGAATACCGACAAGGTCTCCCCGGACGGAGGCGCGGCCGGCGCTCTCAAAAACGTCAAGCTGGAGAAGGGCGCCAACAGCTTCACCGAGGGTGAGGTCCGCTCCCGTCTCGACAAGGCCGGCTTCAAGGACGTCAAGGACCTCAAGAAGGATGAAGAGGGCATCTGGCGCGGCACGGCGATGCACGACGGGAAGTCAGTTGCAGTCGGCCTCGATTTCAAAGGCAACGTCGCGGCGCAGTGATCCTCTAACCCCTGCTCAAGGAGACACCCTATGGCTCAGCAAACCATTACTGCACTGTTCGATCGCTACGAGGATGCAAGCATTGCCGTCGGAAAACTTGAGGCCGGCGGCATTGCGCACGGCGACATCAGCATCGTCAGCAACAACGAGGGCGATCGACATGCTGGTTTACTCGGGCGTGATGGCGCTCATGTGAGCGCCGACACGAAGGACAAGGCCAAGGACGGTACTGGCACGGGCGCTACGCTCGGCACCGTGGTAGGCGGCGCGGCCGGACTGCTGGCCGGTCTCGGCCTGATAGCGATCCCCGGCGTTGGCCCCGTCGTTGCCGCCGGCTGGCTCGTCGCTACCCTGACAGGAGCCGGCGTTGGCGCAGCCGCGGGTGGGCTGGCTGGTGGCCTCACCGGCGCAGGTGTCAGCGAGAAGGACGCGCATGCCTATGGCGAAGGCGTGCGCCGCGGCGGCACGCTGGTCACGGTGAGGGCTGACCAGGCACGCGGGCCGATGGTGATGGATATCTTGGAGCAGCACGGCTCGGTCGATCTGGACCAGAAGGCTGCCGCTTGGAGCCAGGAAGGTTGGACGCCTGTGACAGCGTCTGATGCCGACATAACGGCTCCGACGGGGACGGGCCTTCCCGGAGCGAACGACGTTCGTAGGGGAGTGCGCTCTTACCCGGGGACCGGTAGCGGGATCTGATCCGCGGTTCTTCAAACGCTCGCTCCGGAGGCCGGGGAGGTTGCCCCGGCCATCGCCGTTCTGCCTTCCTCCGGAACAGCGTGTGCCACCGCCGCCTCCGAGGGGCCGGCCGATCGTGGATCATGTGGCAGCGCTGGCAGAGAGCCGCGCAGTTGGCGTCCGCGTTGTTCGCGGTGTCGTGATCCCGGCGGGCTGCAGCCAGAACGACCCGCGTTCGGCGTGCTCGCCCATGGATGTCGGCCGCGGATGAGGTCCGGATCCGCCTGACCCAGCCGCCGCGCCAGAGGCCTGCTGCTGACGTCCCGTCAGCCGCCGTCGCCGAGGGGGTGGACCATCTGCCCATGCGGCCGTCCGCAGCCGCGCAGCAGCCTTTCGCCGCCACCCTGGGAGATTCCGCTCCTGGGGTGTTTCTCTGTTCAAAGGAAGAATAGGAGAATCGTATTCATTTTACTTTCAGAAAACCCGTTCCGTTCCACTTATAAAATTGGGCGCTGCGGCCCTGTCCGATTTTCAGTGTCGCGCCTTGGCAGCGCGTTACATAATGCGTGATCCAGCCATCAAGGTCAGGTAGGTCGAATTCCTGCCAGTGTGTCACGCGTCCCTGCTCCACACCGATGAGAGTAATGACAGTGTCGGCGCGCTGTGAGAAGGCTCGTGCCAAGTACGTTTCGCTATTTGGATAGAACGACGGCCTTAAAGGACAGAGCTGTAGGCCAAAACCCATCCGATCGCCTTGTTCAGCGAGGCTAGATCTCACCGATTTTTGGAAATCAGACACTGTCTGCCCAGCCTGAGGAGGCGCCTCTGGTTGAGCGGGGATTGCTTCGGCACCCAGCGGCGAAAAAGCCGCCAAAGTAAAGTAGCCGACTGCGAGAGAGAGTGTGATCTTTTGCATCTCAATTATAGACGTATTTGCTCATTTGAAGAATGAAGAGTGCCGCTTGATGCCTGATTTTATATCGGGCCCAAGGTATATCCCTAGTCACCCACTGGATCAGAAGGTCGCCCAGAACAACGGCAGCGCGCCCGCCAGGAACAGGGCCGAGGAGAGGAGCACGGCAAGGCGCTCGCGATGGTACAGGACGAAGGCATGAGGACTGGCGAACATGGCAGAGCCGGATGGAGAGAAGGGTTGTTACCTTCGCCCGTGAACCTTGACGGATCGGGGGCGCTTCGCGCTGTCCACAACTGATGGCCGATCCCTGTCGCCCCCGAGCCACATCTCTTTGAATGGGCTCAGGCGCACCAGCTCTCTCGCGGCCGCCTTTGCCCCCTCGACGGCCCGATCAAGCGGCGCAGTGACCGTATGGGTTGCTGCGCCGTTGTCGTTGCCGGCCCCCGCAGAGTTGACGGAACTCTTTGCGGGCGGCCTCCCTCTGACGACTGAGGGATTCTTCGACGGGCTCGCAGCGACCTACAAGCCGCCGGAGAGGTACACCAAGCTCAGCCGCAGCCAGCGCACCGACCGCGATCTCGGGTTCCCGCTCGTCGCCGGCTACACCCTGCGGGATGGCAGACGGTCCGGATCACTGTCGCTGAAGAACATCACCACCGACGTGGTCGACCGCCTCTTCGACAAACTTCTCATCGTTCACGAGCCGGTGCTTGGCACTGACGGCACGCCGGTGCTCGACGGCGAAGGCCAGCCCGTCACGCGCTGGCGTGAGCGGCGGACCGTCGTCAAACACGCGATGGAGTCCTGCCGTCGGGCCTGGAACGTCGTGCGTCGCGGCAACCCGAAGATCGTGCCGGAGCCGAACCCGTTCAGCCGGATGGGCCTCAAGGACACCTCGAAGGAGACGCCGACCCACGCCTATGGGCAACGCCACGCTTTTGTGGCGGCCTGTGACGCCAACGGGCATGCATCCGTCGGTTCGGCCGCCATGGTCGCTTGAGAAGGGCTGCACCGGGACGAGCACATCTTCGGCGTGCGCACCGTTGAGCACCACCGTCCGCGCGAGCGCCCCGATGTGGTGTTCATCATCCATCCGAAGTCGGGTGAGGAAGTCTGGATCCCGCTGTTCAACGCGGGCGAGCCGTTGTTCCCTGAGTTGATGGCACGCCTCGGTGCCATCAAGCGCGGACGGATCGGTGGTCTGCTCATCGTCGGCGCTTGGGGGACAAGGCCTCCGGGGTGCCAGTGCCTTGGCTCGCCCGGTCCGGCGACCTCACGGACAGGCGCCACGTCACCAAGGACATGATCCGGGCACTGGTCTGCCACTCGATCTATCGTTCCGCTCATGGCGGCGCGGAGGCCTGCCCAGATCCGTGCCATCAGCCGGCACAAGAAGGCTCGAACCCTGCCTCGCTACGTGAAAAGGACGCAGCGCCAGATCATCGCCGGTACGCGCAAGCGGCGCGTCACTCGAACAAATCGGGGCGATTTGTCGGAATGAGCCGCCGCCAGCTTGCCGGAATGCTGACCGGAAAACCGTGCCACATCATTGTAATTGCTGGCGACCCCGGTAGGGCTCGAACCTACGACCTGCCGCTTAGAAGGCGGCTGCTCTATCCAGCTGAGCTACGGAGTCGGGACCAGGCGGCTCCAGAAGCCACGGGCTCGTCCAAGGGTCAAGCGCACGGGGTGAAGAGTGTCGCGGCGTCACGGATCGGGCTGAGGATGTCCTGCGGCCATGCTCCGGCCGCACCTCGTGATCCGCCCGGCCGCGGGCCGGGGTTGCGCGACGCCACGGATCCGGTCAGGCCGGAGCGCGGTTCATGCCGGGGCACCGTGCCCCTGTCGGGAGACCGAGCTTGACCGCGCCGAGTCCGACAGCATCACCCCCCGAACGTCTCCGGCGCCGCCTCGCCGCCGGCCGGGGTAGCCTGAGCCGGCCGGGCGGCGACCTGCGGCGCCTGCCCACGGGCCTCGACCTCCGGAACGTGCGGCTCGTGGAGGGCGTGCGCGCCGCCTTCGCGTTCGGCGTCGTCATCCTCCTCAACATCTGGATCCAGTGGTCGCCGCTGCTGACGATGGCGCTCGCCGCCAACCTCGCCTGCTTCTGCGACAACGGCGGCCCGATGCGCGCGCGCCTGCGCGTCCTCACCGCCTTCTCGGTCCTCGGCGGCCTGCTCTGGGCCGGCCTCGGCCTGATCCAGCCCCTCGGCCTGCCGCTGGTCGTCCCGGTCGCCTGCGCGTTGATCTTCGCCTGCTCGTATGCGCGCGTCTGGAGTGTGCAGGCCCAGTCGGCCGGCAACGTGCTCGTGGTGGTGCTGTGCATCGCCCTCGACCGGCCGCTCGACGGCGAGCAGGCGGCCGTCACCGCGGTAATGTTCGCGGCCGGCGGCCTCTGGGCGACCTTCCTGGCCCTGGTTATCTGGCGGCTGCACCCGTACCGGCCGGCCCACCGGGCGGTGGCCGAGGTCTGGCACAATCTCGCCCGGCTCTGCGGCGACCTCGAGCGGCTCGTCGCCCTGCCGGAACCCGACACCGCCGCCTTCGACGGCCACGCCCGCGGCCATCGGCGCGGCGTGCGGGCGAGCATCGAGACCGCGCGGACCATGATCCTCGACCTCGCCCGTTCCCGCGAGCGGGTCTCGGACCGCACCGCCCAGGCCCTGCTGCGCCTGGAGAGCGCCGAGCAGATCTTCGCCGCGCTGATCGCGGTGGGCGAATTGATCGACAGCCGCCCCGACGCGCGCCGCCGGGCGCTCGCCAAGGTCTTCCTGCGGCGCCTGCGCCCCCTGCTGGTAACCATTGCCCGGGCGATTCGCGACGACGTCAACCTCGACTTCACCCGCCTGGAACACTCCATCGCCCGGGTGGCCGAGGGCCTGACGGAGGATCCGACCCTCGCCCGCCTCGCCGACAGGATCGTCGGGCGCGTGCGGATCGGCGCCAAGCTGTCGACGCCGGAGGGCTATCGCCCCGGCGGCACGGTGACGGAGGGCGGCCGCCTCGATCGCTGGACCCGCTATGTCGGGCCGCTGCAGCAGAACTTCACCCTGGCCTCGCCCAACCTGCGGCACGCCCTGCGGGCGAGCGCGGTCGCGGCGCCGGCGCTCGCCGCCACCCTGACCTACGCGGGCGCCTTCACGCACTGGCTGGTGATGACCGTGGTTCTCACCATGCAGCCCTTCTACGCGGCGACGTGGCAGCGGGCGCTGGAGCGGATCGGCGGCACGGTGCTGGGCGGCCTCGTGGGCGCCGTGCTCGCCTACTACGCCACGAGCCCGCTGGCGGAGGCCGGGCTGATCCTGGTGCTCAGCATCGTCGGCTTCGCGGCGCGCCAGATCTCCTACGGCTTCTTCGTCACCTGCCTGACGCCCCTCGTGGTGCTGCTCGTCGAATTGCTGGAGCCCGGCCACAGCTCCTGGGAGATCGTCGCCATGCGGGGCGGCTTCACGGTGCTGGGCGGCGTGATCGCGGTGGCGAGCTGCCTGGTGCTCTGGCCGATCTGGGAGCCCGATCAGGTCCGGCAGGAACTGCGCCGGGCGCTCAAGGCCCAGGCCGGCCTCGCCGAGGCGGTGCTCCGCGCGCCGCCCGGCGAGGGCCGCGAGACCGCGATCGCGGCACAGAGCCGCGAGGCCGGCCTCGCCCTCAACGATCTGGAGGCGGCGCTCTCCCGCGCCCTGCAGCAGCCCCGGGCCGGCAGCCACCCGGAGGTGGAATCCGCCCTGGTGGCCGACGCGACCCTGCGCCGGATCAGCGCCCGGCTCATCGTCCTGCGGCACGCCCCGGAGGCGGCCGCCCCCGAAGCGGAGCCGTGGCGGGACTGGATCACCGCGACCCTCGCAGCCCTCGGCGAGGACAGGCCCGTGCCCGAGCGGCCGGCGCTGGATCGCGGGCAATCGCTCGTGCGCCTCGTCAGCCAGGTCGATCTTCTGGTCGGAACCCTGCGTCCCGGAGAGATCCGGGCCGCGACGATGGTCGATGGCGGGACCCCGGAGACCGGGTGCGGGACCGACGCACGCGCCGGCCGGCCCGTCCTGCCATCCTGACGGACGGGCCTGCCGGGCCCCGGGCGACGGCCGGTCCCGCGGCCTTCCCGCGGGACCGGTCCCCGTCAGAACCGCGGCAGGGCGTTGGCCGGGCCGCCGGCATGCGGGCCGCTGTAGCGGTAGGCGGCCGCTGGCGCGGGACCGGCAGCGTTCTGGTAAAGGACGGGCGCGTTGCCGACCCAGCCCGAATAGGCGGAGGCCGGGTACGGCGAGTGCTTCGAATCCAGGCCCTGCGCGAGGGCGGGCGTGGCGACCGCAGCGACCAGGGCGGCGGCGGCGAGCATGCGGACACTCATGGTGATCTCCTAGCGTCTTCGTATGACTTCGGCGGGAAGTCATCCGGTCAATCGTGTCGAGTGAGGAAGATCGTCGTCGCGATGCGCTAGGCGGCGGTCTTGATCGCTCCGGCGTTGCTTGGCCGAATGTGACCTCTCAACGGGGATACTCTGCCCCGGGTTCGCCCGCTGCCGTGCGCTGGCGCACGGGGAGACGCGGCGCTGGTTCAGGAGACCGGCCCGGGCACAGCCGGGGATGCGTCCCGCGCCGAAGCGTGTCACAGACCGCGGCCTGAAAGGGATGCAGACCATGCGGCTGATCGTCGGCCTCGGAAACCCGGGCGCGCGCTACGCGGGCAACCGGCACAATATCGGCTTCCTCGCCGTCGACGCGATCGCCCGCCAGCACCGGGCGAGCCCGTTCCGCCACCGCTTCCAGGGCGAGGCCGCCGAGGTGGTGCTCGGCACGGAGCGGGCGATCCTTCTGAAGCCCTCGACCTTCATGAACGAGTCCGGCCGGGCGGTCTCGGAGGCGCAGCGCTTCTACAAGATCCCGCTGGCCGACGTGATCGTGCTGCACGATGAGCTCGACCTCGCCCCCGCCAAGCTCCGGGTGAAGCTCGGCGGCGGCAATGCCGGCCATAACGGCCTGCGCTCCATCACCGCGCAATGCGGCAACGACTACCGCCGGGTGCGGCTCGGCATCGGCCATCCCGGCGACAAGGCGCTGGTCCATGCCTACGTGCTCAACGATTTCGGCAAGGCCGAGCTGCCCTGGGTCGAGGATCTCGCCCAAGCCGTGGCCGACCACGCCGCCCTGCTCGCCGCCGGTGAGGATGCGAGCTTCCAGAACAAGGTCCACCTCACTATGGCCGGCCGCGGCTGGGACGACGTGAAGACGCTGGGCGCCAGAAATTGACACACCCACACGGGGACGGGATATCGGGGCGGGCGAGAGGGTCCGATGAAGGCGGTGCGCGTCACGCCCGGCCGTCGGCGGTTCGATTGCCTCCCGGCGACCGCGGCCCGGATCGTCGGTGCCGCGCGTGCTCGACCGAGGACAGGGCGCGCGGCGCCGTGTTCGCGGGCCCGATTCTCATCCACCCATTCCGCGCGTCGCCCGACGACGCGCTGCGACGGAACTGACCCATGGGCTTCAAATGCGGCATCGTCGGCCTGCCGAACGTCGGCAAGTCGACCCTCTTCAACGCGCTGACGCAGACGGCGGCCGCCCAGGCGGCGAACTACCCGTTCTGCACCATCGAGCCGAATGTCGGCGAGGTGGCGGTGCCGGATCCGCGGCTGAATGACCTCGCCCGGATCGCGTCGTCGAAGGAGATCATTCCGACGCGGCTGACCTTCGTGGACATCGCCGGCCTCGTGCGCGGCGCCTCCAAGGGTGAGGGCCTGGGCAACCAGTTCCTGGCCAATATCCGCGAGGTCGACGCGATCGCCCACGTAGTCCGCTGCTTCACGGACGGCGACGTCACCCACGTGGAGGGCAAGGTCGATCCGGCCGCCGATATCGAGACCATCGAGACCGAGCTGATGCTCGCCGACCTCGACAGCCTGGAGCGCCGCGCCGTGGCGCTGGAGAAGAAGGCCAAGGGCGCCGACAAGGAGGCCAAGGAGACCCTCGACCTCGTCAACCGCGCCCTGCCGCTCCTGCGCGACGGCAAGCCCGCCCGCCTCGTGGAGCGCAAGCCCGACGAGGAGAAGCTGTTCCAGTCGCTGGGTCTGATGACCGCCAAGCCCGTCCTCTACGTCTGCAACGTCGACGAGGGCGACGCCGACAAGGGCAACGCCTACTCGGACGCGGTCTTCGCCCGCGCCAAGGCGGAGGGTGCCGTCGCGGTGGTGGTCTCGGCCAAGATCGAGAGCGAGATCGCCGTCATGCCGGAGGCCGATCAGGCGGAGTTCCTGGAGGCGGTGGGGCTCGCCGAGCCGGGCCTGAACCGGGTGATCCGCGCCGGCTACGATCTCCTGGGCCTCGTGACCTACTTCACGGTCGGCCCCAAGGAGGCCCGCGCCTGGACGATCACCAAGGGCACCCGCGCCCCTGGGGCGGCCGGGGTGATCCACTCGGATTTCGAGAAGGGCTTCATCCGGGCCGAGACCATCGCGTTCAAGGACTACACGACGCTCAACGGCGAGGCCGGGGCCCGGGACGCCGGCAAGCTCCGGCTGGAGGGCAAGGAGTACGTGGTGCAGGACGGCGACGTGCTCCACTTCCGCTTCGCCAATTGAGGTCGGGCAACCCTGTCATCGCGAGCGCAGCGAAGCGACCCAGGACGGTGCGACCCCGGTGACCAGGGCGCCGCTGGATTGCTTCGCTCCGCTCGCAAAGACGGGCTATCCCGATCCCCTGCCCCGCTGACCAACGAGACGAGCCCGCCATGCCCGATCCCGCGCTCGAGGATTTCTCCATCGGCGACGTGATCGTCGGGGAGCCGCTGACGGTGACCCGCGACGACATCGTGGGCTTCGCGAAGGATTTCGACTTCCAGCCCTTCCACCTTGACGAGGCGGCGGCGGCGGAGTCGACCTTCGCGGGCCGGCTGATCGGATCCGGCTGGCACACGGCGGCCCTGGGGATGCGGCTGCTCCAGCAGGGGCCGTTCAAGGGGGGCTCGTCGCTCGGCGCGCCGGGCATCGACGAATTGCGCTGGCTCGCGCCGGTCCTGCCGGGGGACGCCCTGACGCTGACCTTCCGGGTCGTGGGCCTGCGCGATTCGGCCTCGAAGCCCGGCCTCGGCTTCCTGACCGCCGAGGTCGCCCTCGGCAACCAGCGCGGCGAGACGGTGCTGACCCAGCGCTTCACCTTCATGCTGGCCCGCCGCGGCACCGACCCCCTGCCCCCGCGGCCGGTGGAGACCGGCGTGCCGGGGCCGGTCACCGAGCCGGAGGATGCCGAGATCCTGCCGTTCCTGAGGGATGCCGAGATCGGCGCCGTGCGCGAGCTGGGCGCCTACCCCTTCACCGCCGAGGGGATCATCGCGTTCGCGCAGGCCTATGACCCGCAGGCCTTCCACCTCGACCCCGAAGCGGCCAAGCGCAGCCATTTCGGTGGCCTCTGCGCCTCCGGCTGGCACACGGCCGCCGCCTACATGAACCGCATGCTCACCACCCGCGCCCGCGACGCCGCCTACACGGCCGCCCGCGGGCCGGTCCCGGAGGCGGGGCCCTCCCCGGGGTTCAAGGCCTTACGCTGGCTGAAGCCGGTCTACGCGGGCGACACGGTCCGGTTCAGCGCCAAGCTCACCGACAAGCGCGCCTCGGCGTCGCGGCCCGGCTGGGGGCTGGCCTTCGCCCGCAACACCGGGGTGAACCAGCGCGGCGAGCCGGTCTTCGCCTTCGACAGTGCGGTCTTCCACCGCTGGGAGCCCTGAGCGCACCGGCCCGATGCCGCGCGTTGTCGCCAGGGAAACGGACGGGATCAGGCAATCATGTACCAGAAGAAGCTCGGCAACACGGGGCTGTTCGTCTCCGAACTCTGCCTCGGCACCATGACCTTCGGCGGCGGCGCCGGGATGTGGCGCCAGATCGGCGCCCTCGATCAGGCCGAGGCCGGGCGCCTCGTCGGGCGAGCGCTCGAGGCCGGGATCAACTTCATCGACACCGCCGACGTCTATGCCGAAGGGCTCTCGGAGCAGATCACCGGCCAGGCCCTGCGCGACCTCAAGGTCCCGCGCGACAGCGTCGTGGTCGCCACCAAGGGCTACGGACCGACGGGTCCGGGCGCCAACGCCAAGGGTGCCTCGCGCCTGCACCTGATCGACGCCTGCAAGGCGAGCCTCAAACGGCTCCAGCTCGACCATATCGACCTCTACCAGATCCACGGCTTCGACCCGGCGACGCCGATCGAGGAGCAGGTGCGGGCGCTCGACATCCTCGTCCAGCACGGCCACGTCCGCTACGTCGGCGTCTCGAACTGGGCGGCGTGGCAGGTCGTGAAGGCGCTGGGGATTAGCGCGCGGGCCGGGCTCGCCCGCTTCGAGACCCTGCAGGCCTACTATTCCATCGCCGGCCGCGACCTGGAGCGCGAGATCGTCCCGATGCTGCGCTCGGAGGAGCTCGGCCTGCTGGTCTGGAGCCCGCTCGCCGGCGGGCTGCTCAGCGGCAAGTATTCCGGCGGCAAGGATTCCGGCGGCAAGGATTCCGGCGGCTCCGGCGAGGGACGGCGCGCGAGCTTCGATTTCCCGCCGGTCGACCGGCCCAGGGCCGAAGCCTGCATCGACGCCATGCGGAGTGTCGCGGAGGCGCGCGGCGTCTCGGTGGCCCAGGTGGCCCTCGCGTGGCTCCTGCACCGGAAGGCGGTGACCAGCGTCATCGTCGGGGCCAAGCGCCTCGATCAGCTGGAGGATAACATCGCGGCGACCGAACTCAGCCTCACCGGCGCGGAACTCGACGCCCTCGACGCGGTGAGCGCGCTCCCGGCCGAGTACCCGGGCTGGATGTTCGAGCGCCAGGGCGTCCGGGCGCAGCAACTCGCGGAAGCGGGCCGGCCCGGCGTGCGCTGAGGCGGCCGGATCGCGCGGCCCCATCCGATCCACCCCTCATCCTGAGGTGCCCGCGCCAGCGGGCCTCGAAGGCGGGCTCCAGGGATCGCGCGGCTGGCTGGAGCCCTCCTTCGAGGCCTCCGCTGCGCTCCGGCTCCTCAGGATGAGGGTGCAGGTCGGAGGTCCGGACCAGCGCCGGACCAGGCCCTCACGCCGCGTTCCGGCGCTCCGGGTAGAGCCCGTACAGGCCCTCGCGGCTTGCGTCGCAGACGCCGCGCTCGGTGATGATCCCGGTCATCAGCCGCGCCGGCGTCACGTCGAAGGCCGGGTTGGCCACGGGGCTGCCGGGCGAGACCACCTCGATCGTGGCGAAGCCGCCATCGGCGAGCCGCCCGGTCATGTGGGTGACCTCGCGCCCGTCGCGCTCCTCGATCGGGATCTCCCTGACGCCGTCGTCGAGCGTCCAGTCGATCGTCGAGAACGGCAGCGCCGCGTAGAACGGCACGCCGGTATCGTGGGCGGCGAGCGCCTTCAGGTAGGTGCCGATCTTGTTGCAGACGTCGCCCGACGCCGTGGTCCGGTCCGAGCCGACGATGCAGAGATCGACCTGGCCGTGCTGCATCAGGTGGCCGCCGGCATTGTCGGCGATCACCGTGTGCGGCACGCCGTGACCGTTGAGCTCGAAGGCGGTCAGCGCCGCGCCCTGGCTGCGCGGCCGGGTCTCGTCGACCAGCACGTGCACCGGCACGCCCCGCTCGTGGGCGGCGTAGATCGGCGCCAGCGCGGTGCCCCAATCCACCGTGGCGAGCCAGCCGGCGTTGCAGTGGGTCAGCACCGTGATCGGCCTGTCGCCGCCCCTGGCCGTGTGCAGGTCGGCGATGATCTGGCCGCCATGGGCGCCGATCGAGCGGCAGCTCGCCACATCCTCCTCGGCGATGCGGCCGGCCTCCGCGAAGGCGCGGGCGAAGCGCTCGTCCGGCGCGACCGGTCGCAGGTTGGTAGAGACTCGGTCCAGCGCCCAGCGCAGGTTGATCGCGGTCGGACGCGTCGCCGCGAGCGTCGCCACTGCGCGGTCGATCCCGTCGTGGGAGGCATCTGCCCGCATGGCCAGCGCCAGCCCGTAGGCCGCCGTGACGCCGATCAGGGGCGCGCCCCGCACGATCATCGTGCGGATCGCCACCGCAGCGTCATCCAGCGTGGCGAGGCGCTTCAGCTCGAACGCGAAGGGCAGGCGGGTCTGGTCGATCACCTGGACGCTGACGCCGTCCGGGTCCGGGAAGATCGTGCGGTAGGGCTGGCCGTCGATATTCATGGCCGCTCCTGTGCCACAGCGGGACGGCTTTTGCATCCTCCCGGGCAGGATCGCGTGGGCCTGGAAACGCCAGCCGGTCAGGCTTCCTCAACCTTAGCGGCTCGTTAAGGCGGTCGTGCCTAGCCTCGGGGGTAAGTTCCCGTTTCGCGTCCGGTCCCGCATGCGCTCGCTTCGCCGTCCCGCATCGCCCTACGAAACTTTCGTCGACAGCGTTCGTCCCTTCCTGGGCAAGCGCCTGACGGAACTCGGCGGTTTCGTGTTGTTCACCGGCGCGGTCGCGCTGACCGTGGCGCTGGCCACGTGGTCGATCGACGATCCGAGCCTCAACCACGCCACCAACCATGCCGCCCATAACGTGCTCGGCCAGCCAGGCGCCGTGGTGGCCGATCTCGCCATGCAGATCCTCGGCCTCGGTTCGCTGGCCTTCGTCCTGCCGCCGGCCCTCTGGGGCGTGCGGCTGATGCGGGAGCGCAATCTCCCCGAGGGCGGGCTGCGCATCGCGCTCTGGATCATCGGCTTCTGCGCCGCCAGTGCGGTGGCGAGCGCGCTCCCGCCGACGACCCGCTGGCCGCTGCCCACCGGCCTCGGCGGCGTGGCCGGTGACGGCCTGCTCTCGATGGCGCGGGTGATCGTCGGGGCGGTTTCCTCGGCGGCGGCTCACCTCGTCGGCTTCGGCTACGCCGCGGTGGCGATCCTCAGCCTGACCGGCGCGTGCCGGTTCGGCGCCGTCGAGGAGGAATCCCTGCACGACGATCCCTATCCGGTCCGGCGTGCGCCGGCGCGGAGCCGGGATTCGGGCCGCGACGAGCGCGAGGATTCCGACGAGCCGAGCCTCGGCCTCGTCAGTGTCGGCGCCCTGGCGCAGGGGCTGATGGGCCTCCGCCTCGCCGCGGCCGACAGGATCGCGACGTGGCGCGCGGGCCGGGCCGAGCCGATCGACGGCGCGTCGCCGGCCCTGGCGGCCCGGCGTGCCTTCACGGATGCGGACCTTCCCTGGGCCGACCATCTGCCCGAGGGGCGGCAGCCGGGGGTGAGCCGGCGCGAGCCTGTCTTCGACGCGTCCGAGGACGCCCTTCCGGCCACGAGTGCCCGACGAATCGCGCCGCCGCAGGCCGGTGCGGAGGACGAGCTGGAGGCGTTCGAGGCACCCCAACGCCCGGTCCCGCCACGGTCCGAACCGGCCGCGTCCCGGGTCGCTCCGCCGCCCGCCGCGCCCGTGCCGGCCCGCCGCGCGCCCGCGCCGCCCGTCCGCCCGGAGGATTACGCCCTGCCCGCCCTCGACCTGCTGGCGGCCCCCCGCGGCCCGTCCCAGGCGAGCCTGATCTCGGCGGACGCCCTGGAGCAGAACGCCACGCTCCTCGAGGCGACGCTCGGCGATTTCGGCGTGCGCGGCGACATCCTGGCGGTGCGGCCGGGCCCGGTCGTGACCCTCTACGAGCTCGAGCCCGCGCCCGGCACCAAGTCCAGCCGCGTGATCGCGCTCGCCGACGACATCGCCCGGTCGATGTCGGCGGTCTCGGCCCGCGTCGCGGTCGTGCCCGGCCGGAACGCCATCGGCATCGAGCTGCCGAACGCCAAGCGCGAGACGGTGTACCTGCGCGAGCTCCTGGCCTCGACGGATTTCGCCGAGAGCAAGCACAAGCTGGCTTTGTGCCTCGGCAAGAACATCGGCGGTGAGCCGATCATCGCCGACCTCGCGCGCATGCCGCACCTGCTCGTTGCCGGCACCACCGGCTCGGGCAAGTCGGTGGCGATCAACACCATGATCCTCAGCCTGCTCTACCGGCTGAAGCCGGAGGAGTGCCGCCTGATCATGGTC
>NZ_NPKS01000049.1:0-33406 GCF_008329595.1 Methylobacterium sp. P1-11 | reverse complement strand
GATCACGCTGGTGATCCTGGTCGGTCTGTTCCTGGTCCAGCACAAGGGCGTGGCTGCCATCGGCCGGGTGTTCGGACCCGTCATGCTCGTCTGGTTCGCCGTCCTCGTCCTGCTGGCGCTTCCCGCCATCCTGCGCGCGCCGGAGATCGTGGCGGCGGCCAATCCCTGGCGGGCGGTGGATTTCCTGCTCCATGCCGGCTGGCACGTGAGTTTCCTGATGCTGGGCGCGGCCTTCCTTGCGGTGACCGGCGGCGAGGCGATGTATGCCGATCTGGGCCATTTCGGCGCCCCGGCGATCCGGTTCGCGTGGTTCGGCCTCGTCCTGCCCGCGCTGCTGATCCACTATTGCGGCCAGGGCGCGCTGATCATCGCCGAGCCGAGCGCGATCGAGAACCCGTTCTACAGGCTCGCGCCCGACTGGGCCCATTACCCGCTGGTGGCGCTCGCCACGATGGCCACCGTCATCGCTTCGCAGGCGGTGATCTCGGGCGTGTACTCGCTGACCCAGCAATCGATACAGCTCGGCTTCATGCCGATGATGCGGGTTGTCCACACCGATCAGGACGAGCGCGGCCAGATCTACGTGCCCGGCGTGAACTGGCTGCTCGCGGCCGCGACGCTCACCGCCGTCGTGGTGTTCGGCTCGTCCGACGCGCTCGCCGGCGCCTACGGCATCGCGGTCTCGGCCCTGATGGGCATCACCACGCTGCTCGCCGCTTTGATCGCCCTGCGTTGGGGCTACAACCCGATCCTGGTCTTGGCGGTGAACGGCTTCTTCCTCGCCATCGATGCCGTGTTCTTCGCCGCCAACAGCGTGAAGCTCTTCGAGGGCGGCTGGTTTCCGCTGCTGCTCGCGGCCGCGGTCGCCTTCCTGATGCTGACCTGGATGAAGGGTAATCAAGTTCTCGAATCCGTCCGCCAGACCATGCGCATGTCCGAGGCGACCTTCCTCGGCAGCCTCGCCTCGCACCCGCCGGTGACGCTGCCCGGCACCGCGGCCTTCCTCACCGCCGCCACCGAGGGCATCCCGATGGCGCTCGGCCGTCTGCTGGAGCGCAGCCGCTGCCTGCACGAGCGGATCCTGCTGATCACCGTGGTCTACGAGGAGGAGCCGGTGATTCCCGCGACCGAGCGGGCGCAGGTGACCCTGGTCGCGCAGGGCATCCGCAAGGCGATCTCGAAATACACGCCGGGCATGGAGCGCGTGGTCCTGCGCTACGGGTTCATGCAGACCGCCTCGATCCCGGAGGGGCTGCAATGCGCCGTGGCCAGTGGCCTGCTGCCGCCGGAATACCTCGAGGACATGACCTACTTCGTCGGCCACGAGGTGGTGATCCCGTCGCCGACCCATCCCGGTATGGCCCTCTGGCGGGAAGGCCTGTTCGCTTTCATGAAGCGCAACGCCGAGCGCACCGGAGCTCATTTCTGCCTGCCGACCCGCCAGATCGTCGAGGTGGGGACCGAGATCGAGATTTGAACCCGGTGACCGGCGCCGCGCCGCCCTGTTCCGCTGCGCCGCTGCGCGACGAGACCTGTTCTGGGTCCCGGGTCGCACTCTGCTGGTGCCGCATGCGCCCCGGAAGGGCTCGTGGACGATCAACCCGCACTCCGTTCCCGGACAGGCGCCGCGAAGCGGCACCTTCTGAGGATAATCCCATGCGGGCGGCCGGCTGCCGTAATGGCGCTGCCATGCCCGACAGCACATTGAAAACGGCCGCGTTCGCAAGCATATCGCCACCGCGTTTTTCCCCACAGCGGAGGCATCACCCGTGAGCGAGACGATCGAGCGGCACGAGTTCGGGGCGGAGGTAGGCCGGCTCCTCGACCTCGTCGTGCACGCGCTCTATTCCGACCGCGAGATCTTCCTGCGCGAACTCGTGGCCAACGCCGCCGACGCCATGGACCGGCGGCGGTTCGAGGCCCTGACCTCGGCGGCGAGCGCCCTGCCGCCGGACGCCAAGGTCCGCATCGCGCCCGACAAGGAGGCGCGGACGCTCACCGTCTCGGATGCCGGCATCGGCATGAGCAAGGAGGATCTCGCCGCCAACCTCGGCACCATTGCGCGCTCCGGCACGCGGGCCTTCTCGCAGACGCTGGAATCCGCCAAGGCCGAGGATCGGCCGAGCCTGATCGGCCAGTTCGGCGTCGGCTTCTACTCGGCCTTCATGGTCGCCGACCGCGTCACCGTCACGTCGCGCCGGGCCGGCAGCGACGAGGCCTGGACCTGGGCGTCTGAGGGGCAGGGCAGCTACACGCTGGAGCCCGCGACGCGGTCTGAGCCCGGCACCGACATCGTGCTGCACCTCAAGGCGGATGCCGACGAGTATCTGGAGCCCTACCGCCTGGACCATCTCGTGCGGAAATGGGCCGACTTCATCACCGTTCCGATCGCGGTCGTGCGCGACGGCAAGGACGAGTCGGCCAATCAGGGCACGGCTCTCTGGCGCAAGGCGAAGTCCGAGGTCACCGAGGAGCAGTACGAGGAATTCTACCACTCCATCGGCATGAACTTCGACAAGCCCTGGGCGACGCTGCACTGGCGCGCCGAGGGGCAGCTGGAGTTCTCCGCGCTGCTGTTCGTGCCGGGCTCAAAGCCGTTCCAGGCACTCGACAATGAGCGGCAGAGCAAGGTCCGGCTGCACGTGCGGCGGATGTTCATCACCGACGAGGCGGAGCTGCTCCCGCCCTGGCTGCGCTTCGTTCAGGGTGTGGTCGACACCGAGGACCTGCCGCTCAACGTCTCCCGCGAGATGCTGCAATCGACGCCGGCGCTCGCGCGGATCCGCCGGGCCGTGACCGGCCGCGTCGTGTCCGAACTCGCCACCCGCGCCAAGGACGCCGAAGGCTACCAGCCCTTCTGGGAGAGTTTCGGTCCCGTCCTGAAGGAGGGCATCTACGAGGATTTCGAGCGCCGGGGCGAGATCGCGCCGCTGCTGCGCTTCCGCTCCTCGGCGGTCGAGGGCTGGACCTCGCTGGCCGACTACGTGTCCCGGATGAAGGCCGGCCAGGAGGCGATCTACTACCTCGTCGCCGACGATGCCGAGGCGCTGAAATCGTCGCCGCAGCTCGAGGGGTTCAAGGCCCGCGGCCTCGAAGTGCTGCTGCTCTCCGATCACGTCGACGCCTTCTGGCCGGACCAGCTCGGTACCTTCGAGGAGAAGCCGCTCCGCTCGATCACGAAGGGCGGCCTCGACCTGTCGAAGTTCGCTCTGGAGGGCGAGCAGCCAGAGGCGCCCGAGGGCCTGGATGCGTTCGTGGCCGCCGTGAAGGCGGCTCTGGGCGGCGAGGTCTCGGACGTGCGCACCACCGACCGGCTGGTTGATTCGGCGGTCGTTCTCTCGGCGGGGACCGGCGGGCCCGACCTGCAGATGCAGCGGCTGATGCGCCGGGCTGGGCGCGCCGGCGCCGGCCAGCCGGTGCTGGAGATCAATCCCCGCCACGCGCTGATTCGGGCGCTCGCCGCCGCGCCCGAATCAGAGGTTCCGCAGGCCGCCGGCACGCTGCTCGACCTTGCCCGCATCCAGGACGGGGACAGCCCCCGCGATCCGGCCGCCTTCGCCCGGACCGTTGCGGCGGCCCTGGCGGCCGCGCGGGGCGCGTAGCACTACGCAGACACGTGCCGCGCGCCGCCGGGAATCTGCGTGCGGCGTGTGTCTCCACACACATCCGCGCCCGACGATTGCGGGTTCGGTTGATCATTCGGAAACGGTCAAGCCATAACTTCGCCATTGGTCGGGATCATTGCCCGGCCGATGGCGCGGGCGCGGTGGGGGCCGCAGGCGTCTGAGCCGAACCCTCTCGCGCGCGCCAGGCGCGCCTCACGGACGCTGCATGAACCCGGTCGAGGCTGAAGCCGGCAACGGACAGGCGGTCGCGGCGGCGCGGACCCGGGCCCACGCCCGGGCGTATCGCCACAGCGGACGCGTGCGCACCCTGCGCCGCCTGATTCCGGTGGTCGCCGGGGGCTCGGTGGCGCTGCTGCTGGGCTACCTGTTCAATCCTTTCGCGGCCCAGCTGCCGGGCGTGTCGGTCGGCCCGGTGACGCTGGCGGGCTCGAAGGTCCGGATGGAGAACCCGCGGCTCGCGGGGTTCCGCCAGGGTACGCGCGGCTACGAGGTGACGGCCGACGCCGCCCTGCAGGACGTCCGCAAGCCGAGCCAGATCGAGCTGCAGCAGATGCGCGGCCACATCGCCACCGACGATCAGGGCGGCGTCGCCCGTCTCTCGGCGGCGTCGGGCCTGTTCGATACGGCCCGCGAGGCGCTCGACCTGAAGGACGACATCCGGATCTGGACCGACAAGGGCGAGGAGGCACGCCTGCGCTCGGCCGCCGTGGCGTTCAAGACCGGCTCCATCAGCTCGCAGGAGCCCGTCACCGTCTCGAGCCCTCGGGCCACGGTGAACGCCGAGACCCTCGACGTGGTCGAGAACGGCAAGCGGATCTCCTTCGTGGGCAAGGTCCATGTCGTGATCGTCAACGAGGATCAGGCGGAGAAGCCGCAGGCCCGCATCCTGACCTCGGACGCCGAAGCTGCGGGCGGTGCGCGATGAGAGTCGCCCGTCTCCTCTGCGCCGCCCTCGCGACCGGGCTGGTTCTCGCCGGACCGGCGCTCGCCGAGAAGCCGGCGCGGAAGGACTCGCCCTTCGGCAATATCGGCGGCGGCGGCAAGGATCCGATCAAGATCGACGCCGACCGGCTCGACGTGTTCGACCGGGAGAACAAGGCGGTCTTCGCCGGCAACGTCGTGGCCGTGCAGGGCGACAGCACGATCCGCTGCTCGACCATGACGGTCACCTACAAGCGCGGCAAGGATGCCCCCGGCAAGGGGCCCAAGACTGAGGCCCGGAGCGACGCGAGGGACGAGGGCGCCGACGCGGCGCCGCGGAATCCCGCCGAGAACGGCATCCAGAAGGTCGATTGCGCCGGCCCGGTGACGGTGGTGCAGAAGGACCAGGTCGCCACCGGCGACCATGCGGTGTTCGACCAGGACGCCAAGCGCATCGTGCTGACCGGCAACGTCGTCCTGAGCCAGTGCCAGAACGTCACCCGCGGCCAGCGGCTCGTCTACGACATGAACACGGGTCGGGCGAACATGGACCCGGTCGCGGGCGGGCGCGTCTCGGCCCTGTTCGTACCCGGCGAGAAGTCCGACGCCAAGGACGGCAAGGCGAAGGGCTGCACCCAGCCGCCGAAGCCGAAGGCGCAGGTCGATTGAGCGGCGCCGTGGCGTTCCAGGCCGGCCCGCAGGACCCGGTGGGCCGCACCAGCTGGCTCGGCCGGCTGTTCGGCCGGCGCGCGCGGCAGCCCGAGGCCGCCGAGGCCGACGGCTGGTCCGCGGCCGAGGAGGGCGGCCTCGGCATCCTCAGCGTGCGCGGCCTGCGCAAGAGCTACGGCGCCCGCACGGTCGTCCACGAGGCCGGGCTCACCGTGCGCACCGGCGAGGCCGTGGGCCTGCTCGGTCCGAACGGCGCCGGCAAGACCACGATCTTCTACATGATCACCGGGCTGGTGGCGGCCGATCGCGGCCACATCACCCTGGACGGCCTGCCGATCACGCACCTGCCCATGTACCAGCGGGCGCGGCTCGGGATCGGCTACCTGCCGCAGGAGGCGTCGATCTTCCGCGGGCTCACCGTCGAGGACAACATCCGCGCGGTGCTGGAGGTGGTCGAGCCCGACCGCAAGGCGCGGGCGCGCAAGCTCGACTCGCTGCTGGAGGAATTCGACATCGCGCGCCTGCGCAAGGCGCCCTCGATCGCACTCTCGGGCGGCGAGCGACGACGCTGCGAGATCGCCCGGGCGCTCGCCTCCTCGCCGACCTTCATGCTCCTGGACGAGCCCTTCGCGGGCATCGACCCGATCGCGGTAGGCGACATCCAGGATCTGGTGAAGCACCTGAAGCAGCGCGGCATCGGCGTGCTGATCACAGACCATAACGTGCGCGAGACGCTGGGCCTGATCGACCGCGCCTATATCGCCCATTCCGGCCGCATCCTCACCGAGGGCACGCCCGAGGAGATCGTGGCGAACCCGGATGCGCGGCGGCTCTATCTCGGCGAGGATTTCCGGCTCTAGGCCGGGCTCCACCTGCGCCGCGCGCTGACGGGGCGGAGCCCGCTGCGCCTCACCCCTTCCAGTTCTTGAGCGCCGCGAAGGGGCTGTCCGACCCCGCCGGCTTCTCCGGGTTCAGCACCTGCTCAACTTGTGCGATCGCATCCGTCATCGAGAAGGCCGAGCCGCTCTGAAGCCGGCCGCCGGCCGCGTCGCGGTGGCCGCCGCCGCGGAACAGGCGGGCGCCGTCGAGCGCCGTGCCGTCGTTGGACCGGAACGACAGGTTCCCCATCCGCTGGACGTTGACCACGCGCTTGGCCCGGCCCGCATCCATGATCAGGTCGGAGACCCGCTGGAACGTGCCCGAATCGAGGGCGAAGGACAGGAGCGTGCCGTCCTTCAGCGGGCGGAACAGGGACTCCGAGCGGGCAAGCGCCCGGGCGAGGCGCATGCGCGTGGTCAAGGCCGGATCGTCGTCCGGCGCGTCGCGCAGCAGGGTGTCCACCACGCCGGTGCGGATCACCGAGGCGCGGCGCTCCAGCTCGGCCGGGCTCGCGCCGTCCCGCAGGGCAGCGGCGGCCGCGAGGAGGATGTCGGACACGAATCTGTCGTGCCAGGAATGGCCGACCGGCACGTAGCTCGACACGACTTCCCAGAACAGCTCGTCCAGGGCGAGCCCGCCCCGGAAGGCCGGGCTCTCCTTGCGCCAGAGATCGACGGCATCGACCGCGCTCAGGAGACTCGACAGGTCGGTTTCGGGCTCGCTTGTGGCGAACAGGGCCCGGTGGTCGAAGGTCATCCGCGTCGCGCAGATGTCGTCCTCGATCAGCACCGCGATCTCGGGATCGCCCAGGTCGACCCGGTGGAGGGCCGGCCGCGCCGCGTCGGGGGCCGGCTCAAGGCCCAGGCGGCGCAACTGGTCGAGGGACGAGGTGTGGTGGTCGAGGACCACGAGACGGTGCTTCTGCCCGTCTTCGCGGCGCCGGTTCATCGCGGCGAACTTCTTCAGGCCCGCGATGGTCTGCTCCTCCAGGCCGAGGTCGGTCATCAGCAGGATCTCGCGCTCCGCCGCGCGGCCGAGGCGCTTGATCTCGTCCTCTAAGACCGGGCCGACGTCGCTGTAGCGGGGCACGTGGACGACGCGCTCGACCGTCGCGCAGGTGGCGGCGACCGTGGAGGCTCCGTAGCCGTCGAGGTCGTGGTGGGTGATCTGGATCAGGCGCAACGGTCCGAACTCGAAGGGTGGCGGAGCGGCCGGTCTACGACGCCCGGCGGCGGGAGGCGAGGGGCGATGGCCCTTCCGTCCGGCGGCGATCGGTGCAGTATGGTGCAGGGCCGCCACGAGTCGCGAAGGACCGGCCGGCCACGGAGACCCCCAAGGGGCCCGTCATTCGGGAGGACACGATGGCCTTGACCGCAACGCCGCGCGTGCGCCGCATCCAGACGATCTCGCTCGCCCTGCTCGTGACGGCGGGCGTCGTCAACTACGTCGACCGGGCCACCCTGGCGGTGGCCAGCCCGCTGATCCGCGAGGATCTCGGCCTCTCGATCCCCGACATGGGATTGCTGCTCTCGGCCTTTCTCTGGGCCTATGCCTTCGCGCAACTGCCTGCCGGCGCCCTCGCGGACCGGCTCGGCCCGCGCCTGACGCTGACGCTGGGCCTGACCTGCTGGTCGTTCGGCCAGATGCTGGGCGGCGCGGTGACGTCGTTCTGGCAGTTCGTGAGCGCGCGGATCGTGCTCGGGATCGGCGAGGCGCCGCATTTCCCGACCTGCGCCCGGGTGTCGCGCGACTGGTTCAACATCCGCCAGCGCGGCACCGCCACAGGGATCTGGAACTGCGCCTCGTCGCTCGGCACCTTCCTGGCCCTGCCCCTGCTCACCTTCCTGATGGTGAGCTTCGGCTGGCGGGCGATGTTCGTGATCATGGGCGGGGCCGGCCTGGTGCTCGCCGCGGTCGTCTATCTGGTCTTCCGCAATCCGCGCGAGACCGACCTGACCCCGGGGGAGCGCGCCTTCCTCGCGGAGGGCGATGCCCCGAATGCCAGCCGCCCGGTCACCTGGAGCTCGTGGCGCCGGCTGTTCGGCTTCCGCACGAGCTGGGGGATGATCGTCGGCTATTTCGGCTGCATCTACATGACCTGGCTCTACACCGCGTGGCTGCCGAGCTACCTGGAAATCGAGCGGCATTTCACCCTGCAGAAGACCGGCCTCGTCGGCTCGATCCCCTTCGCCTTCGGCGTGATGGGCGGGATCCTGGGGGGGCGGGTGGTGGACATGCTGGTGCGCCGGGGCGTCGACCCGATCCGCAGCCGCAAGATCCCGATGGTCGGTTCGCTGGTGGCGACCGCGGCCTTCACGGTGGTGGCCGCCCTGACGCCGAGCGACACGCTCGCCATCGCCTGCATCTCGGCCTCGCTGTTCCTGGTCTACCTGAGTTCGTCGTCGGCTTGGGCGATGGCCTCCGTGGCGGCACCGGCCAATTGCACCGCCTCCCTCGGCGCGATGCAGAATTTCGGCGGCTATATCGGGGGCGCCCTGGCACCGACCGTGACGGGCTTCATCGTCGGCGGCACGGGGCATTTCTCGATGGCGTTCATCACCGGTGCGGTCATCGCGCTCATCGCGGCCCTCGGCTACTGGACCCTGATCCAGGAGCCGATCGCCGACGAGGTGCTGACCGATCGCGCGATCGGTGGTCTCAGGATGGCGGAATAGCCCCGGCCGGTGAAAGGCCGCCCGGTCTCGGCGATCGGGACGGGATGCACGCCTCCCGATAGGGGATGATCCCCCCTTCAGCGCCGCGAGCCCGTCGCGTGCGCTGCCGGGGCGCCGTATCGCGACCTCGCTGTTCACGGTCTGCGCGCGCCTGGAAACCATGTCGGTCGGGTTCGTGCCTCCGGCCGGTCCGTGGATGCATCCTTCGGACCACCTATGGTTTCATCGCCGATCCGGCGCTCGCGCCGCGGACGCGTCGGACCGGGCCACGGCAGGCCCGACATGCGTGCCGTCGACCGAAATCTGTAGAAAATCCGTTGCTTGCTCGGATTTATAAACGTGATTTATAGTTCGAAGGTCTGGAGCCGCGCGGACCGCGGTCGAGAGTTTGGCCGTGCAGTGCCGGGCGGCAATCTCCATTCCGTCGGAGGCGCATCACATGTCGGGCGTGAGGCCGGATCTCTTCGCCCGCCTGCACGACGACCTTGAGACTGGCTTCCGGGAAGACCTCGAGGAGGCGGTGATCGATCCGGCGCGCTGGCCCGATCTGGCCGAGCGCACCGTGCGAGCGTCCGGCAGTGAGGGAGCCCTGCTCCTGCGGTCCGACCGGACCAGCCTCGAATCCCTCTGCACCGCCTCGCTCGCCGATGCCTCGCGCCGCTACTTCGACGAGGGCTGGCACCGCGAGGACCATCGTCTCCGCGGCATCCCGTTCATGCGGACGCGCGGGATCGCGGTGGATCAGGATTTCACGACGCAAGAAGAGATCGCGCGCCTGCCCTTCTACCAGGATCTGCTCGCGTCCCGCGGCCTGCGCTGGTTTGCCGGCATCGGCTTTGCCGTGAAGGGGCGGCTCTGGTGCCTCTCTCTGCAGCGGACCGTCGAGCAGGGGCCGTATGAGCCGCATGAGCAGCGGCGCCTCGCGACCCTGTCGCCGCTTCTGCAGCGCGCGGCTCTGCTGACCGCGATGGTCGAGCGGGCCCGCCTGGCGGGCCTGACGCAGGCTTTCGAGCTGATCGATCGTGCCGCCCTGATTCTCGATGCGGAGGGGCGGGCACTCCGCTGGAACGACGCCTTCGGTACCCTCCTCGGTCGCGGCCTGAAGCTCGCGGGCGGCCGCCTCACCGCCGAGGATCCGGAGGCGGCCCGGCAGCTGGAAGCCCTGGCACGGCCCTTCGGTCGCCCGCCGATCTCCGCCATCGTGGCGGCGCGACGGGGCGGTCCGCCGATCGTGATCCATGTCGTGCCGCTGGTCGGGCCGAGCCGCGGCTTGTTCGCGGGTGCGAGCACGCTGCTCCTCGGGAGCGTTCCCGGGACCCCGCCGGCGCCGACCTCCGCGATCCTCCAGGCGGCGTATCGGCTGACGCCCGCGGAAGCGCGCCTTGCCCAGGCCCTGTCCGGCGGGACCTCGCTGGCGGAGGCCGCATCGCGGTTCGCGATCACGGCGGCGACCGCGCGCTCGCAGCTGAAGGCGATTTTCGCCAAGACCGGGGCGACACGCCAAGTGGACCTCGTGCGACTTGTTGCCGGGCTCGCCCGCTGACGGCACGCATCACCGGACGCGGCTTGAGGCGCTCTCCGGTTCCGGCCGTTCAGCGGAACGGGTCGGGCCGCGCGGCCGTTGCTGCAGGAACGACAGGAGAAATCTCGATGACGAATCGGATCGCACTCGTTTCCGCCCTGGCCATCGCGGGTCTGCTCACCGGCGCGCCGGCGGAGGCGAAGGGCTGTCTCAAGGGTGCCGTGGTCGGCGGCGTCGCCGGGCACGTCGCCGGGCATGGAAAGATGGGCGCCGCCGCGGGCTGCGCCATCGGACACCACAACGCCAACAAGAAGCCCAAGCAGGGCTGACCCCATCCGCGGCCGTCTCCTTCGTCGGCATCGCGTCACGACCTGACGGTGATCGTGGGATCGCCGTTTGCGCCACCGAAGCCGGATTTCCGCAGGGAATCCGGCTTCGTCGCGTTCGGGCATCACCCGTTGCAGAGTTCGAGACCGGACGCCGAGTCCCCTTCGCTCCCGCTGCGACCGTGTGACGGCGGTTGGCGCATCCACGAGACCCCCTGTACCGGCGCCTCATCGCGTCCGACGCATCCTCCAGCCATCCGTTCTCCACCGGCTCGGGCCTGCCGCGGCGCAAGCTCCGCGCAAGCTTTCCGTTGACCCTTCATTAGATTTATTCTAATTAACAAGTGTGGAGGGGGCTCCGCTGAGACAGCCCCGCCACCCCAAGACAGCCGATGGAGAACCCCGATGGCCGGTACCGCGAACGCCGCTTGCGAGAGCTGCCGCTTCTTCGACGATCACAAGCTCAACGGCGCCCAGGCGCAGGGTGATGAGGGCCTCTGCCGCTTCAATCCCCCGGTCAGCCAGCCAGCACCCGAGTCCAAGGGCCTCTGGCCGGTCGTCGCGTCGAAGGATTGGTGCGGCCACTTCACCGCCGAAATGACGGCCGCCGAGTAATCCACTCCTTTTCGATCTTCCGGGATCTGCGCCCGACGCCGGTCCCGCCGCCGTTTCACGGTCCGCCGCACGCGGGGGCCACGCCGCCCGACGCGCTACGGGCCCGTTGCCGGAACGACGCGGCTTCGCCTAACCTGCGGCCGTGACAGACGTGATACGCCCGGCCAACGAGGCCGATCTCCCCGCCATCGCGGCGATCTACGGCGACGCCGTCGTTTCCGGCACGGCCAGCTTCGAGACGGAGCCGCCGTCCCTCACCGAGATGACGCGCCGCTACGATGTCCTGCGCGCAGGCGGCTTTCCGTATCTCGTCGCCGACCGTGGCGGCGCGGTCGCGGGCTACGCCTATGCCGGCCCCTATCACCAGCGCGCCGCCTACCGCTCGACTCTCGAGGATTCGATCTACGTCGCCCGTTCGGCCCGCGGCGGCGGGCTCGGGCGGTCCCTGCTGACGGCGCTGATCACCGCGAGCGAGCAGATCGATTGCCGGTCGCTCGTGGCCATCATCGCCGAGAGCGGCTCTCCCGCCTCGATCGCGCTGCACCGGAGCCTCGGTTTCACGCCGGTCGGCACCCTCGCGGCTGTCGGCTACAAGCACGGGCGCTGGCTCGACGTGACACTGATGCAGCGCGCTCTCGGGCCCGGCCGCAGCCTGCCGCCGACGCGGATCTGACCGTCAGTCCCAGTATCGCCGGGTCGATCACCATCCAAAACCCCGGCAGAGTTGTCATGATGCGGACAACTTCGCGCGGGAGAGGGCGGGCATGACGCGCACGCCGTCCGGTTCTCGGTGCGGCGCGGGCGCGATGACGCGGAGGGAGTGATCTTTCCGTGCGCGGAAGCGGTTTACGCGAGGGCGGCCGTTCAAGGCTCCATCACGACTCGCGAGGATGGGAGTTCGGTATGCGGTTTTCATCGATCGGTCGCCGGGTTGCGCCGCTCGCGATCCTGGCGCTCTCGGCACTGACGGGCGTGGCGCAGGCCGCGACGCCGACCGATCCCAGCGGTACCTATCTGACCGAGGACGGCCGCGCCCGCGTGCGCCTCGAGAAGTGCGGGACGGCCGGTGACCGGCTGTGCGGCTACGTGGTGTGGCTGAAGGTCCCGCTGAACGACAAGGGCGAGCCGCGGATCGACTTCAAGAACCCCGATCCCAAGAAGCAGGCCCGGCCGTCGCTCGGCCACCAGCTCATTCTGGGCCTGAAGCCGAACGCCGATGCCCATTACGAGGGCAAGATCTACAATTCCGAGGACGGCAAGTCCTACGACGTCACCATCTGGACGGATACGCCCGGTGAACTCACGGTGCGCGGCTGCCTGATCGCGTTCCTGTGCAAGTCGCAGACCTGGAACAAGGTGACCGATGTCGCCCCCGGGCAGCTTCCCGGCCCGACCAACGGTCCGAACGGTCCCCGCAGCGATCCGGAATATGCGGGCGGCGCCCCCAAGCCGACCGCCAAGGCCGGCGCCAAGCCGGCGCAGAAGCCGGCCGCAACCGACGCCCCCGCCAAGGAGTGAGCGGCGCCGATCGTCACTCGGCCAGGGCCGCGTAGGTGAGAACGCGCAGTTCGCGCCGGATCGGCAGAGCCGAGGACGGCACGAGCTGCGTCATGAGAACCACCGAGAGATCCTCGGCGGGATCGATCCAGAACGCCGTCGAGGCGAGGCCGCCCCAGGCGACCTCGCCGGCGGTCCCGAGGATCTGGGCGCGGGCCGGATCGAGCATCACCGAGAAGCCCAGGCCGAAGCCGATGCCCGTGTAGGAGGTCTCGGCGAAGCGCGGCGTGCCCATCGCCGCCAGATCGCCCGGCAGGTGGTTCGCCAGCATCAAGTCCACCGTCTTGCGGCCCAAAAGGCGCCTGCCGTCGAGGGTGCCCCGGTTGAGGATCATCCGGCAGAAGCGCTGGTAATCGGCGGCCGTGGAGACGAGGCCGCCGCCGCCGGACGCGATGGCGGGCGGCTGCGCGAAAGCCGTGTCCAGGGAATCGTCGAACAGGCGCAACTGCCGCGCGCGATCATACGCATAGGCCGCGCAGAAGCGCGGCATCAGCTCCGGGCGCACCGAGAAGTCGGTATCGACCATGCCGAGGGGCCCGATCACCGCCTCGCGGAGGTGGTCGGCGAACGGGCGGCCGCTCAAGGCGGCCACGTACTGGCCGAGCACGTCGGTGGCGACGCTGTAGTTCCAGGCGCTGCCGGGCTGGGCGAGGAGCGGCAGCTTCGCCACCCGGGCGGTCATGTCGGCGAGCGTGCCCTCGCGCGCCAGGAAGTCGATGCCCTGCTCGCGGTACTGCGCATCGACAAGGGTCGCCTCCATGAAGCCGTAGGTCAGCCCGGCCGTATGGGTCAGCAGATCCCGAACGGTGATCGCCCGGCGGGCCGGCTCCGTCTCGAGCTTCGCCCGGTTGCCGCCCACCGCCACCCGCATCTCGGCGAATTCGGGCAAGACCCGGGAGACCGGATCGTCGAGCTGGAATAGGCCCTGTTCGTAGAGCTGCATCACCGCCACCGAGGTGAGCGGCTTCGTCATCGAGTAGATCCGCGTCACCGTATCGAGGGTGAAGGGTATCCCCCGGGCGAGGTCGGCCTGCCCGCAGGCGCGCGCGAACGCGATGCGGCCGCGCCGCGCCACGGTGACCGACAGGCCGGCCAGCCGGCCCTCGGCGACGAGGCGGTCCATCCACGGCGCGATCCGTGCGAGACCCTCCGGGCTGAACCCGGCGCCGGTCGGATCGGTCTCGGTCAGCGCGCTCATGCGGTCTCCTGGTCGCGGGGGCCCCGAAACGTAGAAGGGGCGGGGGAGAAAATCACCAGCCCATCGTCCCGGGGCCGCCCTTGAACGGCCCGACGATGCCGGGCGTGATCCAGCCGCCGTAGAAATTCCCGGGCTGCGCCGTCACCTGGACCGCGCCGACGAAGCAGGCATCCATCGGGCCGGCGTAGAACGCGACGTAGCCGGCGATCGCGCGGAAATCCGGGGTCGGGTCCGGATAGGACCAGGCGGCGCCTGGCGCGAGTCGATCGCCGCCACGCACGTCGAACAGGAGCGCCTGTCCCTTCCACTCGCAGATCCCGCCGCGCCGCGGGTCCACGAGCGCCCCGTCCGCGATGGCATCCGGCGGCAGGTAGTAGGTCGGCGGGTGCGAGGTCTCGAGCACGCGGTACCCCGCCCCGGTCGTCGCGATCGCGACGCCCCCGAGAAGCACCCGCAATCGCTCAGTCACCGGCTCCAGCCGCGGCGGTCGTGGATAATCCCAGACGCTCTCCTCGCCGGGCCCGACCGGATCCGGAACGGGCCAAAAGGGCGATCCTCTCATGGAAAAACCTCGCGCCGTGACTGCGCGAATCCAGATAGGGCGGCTCGGCCGGCGTTTGTCGTCCGGCGCGCCCGTGCTAGCCCGTCGCCGACACTCAAGCCCGGGATCGCCCGCGATGGACATCGCCCTTTTCCTCGACTTCGACGGCACGCTCGCCGAGATCGCGCCGCGGCCTGACGCCGTGCAGGTCGAGCCCGGGCTGGTGGAGACCCTGGAGCGGCTCCGGGACCGCCTCGACGGGGCCCTCGCGATCGTGACGGGGCGGCCGGTCACGGTCATCGACGACTTCCTGGCGCCGTCCCGCCTCGACGCCGCCGGTCTGCACGGCGTCGAGTGCCGGGTCGGCGGCGCGATCACCGGAGGCCGTGCGGAGGACCATCCGGATCTGCGCGGGCAGGTGGCGCGCCTTCAGGCCGAGACCGCCGCGCTGGCTCAGGTTCTGATCGAGGACAAGGGCGCCTCGGTGGCGGTGCATTGGCGCCTGGCGAGCCCGGACGATGCCGCCCGGGCGGAGGCGCTGGTGAAGGGCGCGGCGGAGGCGCTCGGCGCCGATTACCGCCTGCAGCTCGGAAAGGCGGTCGGCGAAATCGTTCCGGCGCAGGCCACCAAGGCCCACGCGATCCGGGCCTTCATGGCGCAGGCGCCCTATGCCGGACGGACACCCGTCTTCTTCGGCGACGACCGGACCGACGAGATCGCCTTCGCGTCGGTCAACGAGGATGGCGGCGTCGCGGTTCGTGTCGGCGGCGGCGAGACCGTCGCCCGTCGCCGCCTCTCCGATCCGGCGGCCGTGCGCGATCTGCTGCGCGACTGGGCCGCTGGGGGCGCGATCGACCCCGACGCGCTGCCGCCGGCCTGAGCGGCCTCTCCGTTCGGTCGGGTGCCACCCGGCCACGCGCGCAGATCAAGGGAGACCGCGATGTCGGGTCGTTCCGTCGAGGGCTGGCCGCGCATGCTGCTGCGCCTGGAGGGCGCCTGCATCCTGGCTGCGGCCCTATGGGCCTATGGCTGGCTCGGGCAATCGTGGTGGCTCTTCGCAGCGCTGCTGTTCGCCCCCGACCTGAGCATGCTGGGCTATGCGGCCGGTCCGGTGGCCGGCGCTGTGCTCTACAACCTGATGCATACGCTGGCCCTGCCGCTGATCGGCCTGTCGCTGGCGGCCGGATTCGACCGTACCGACCTCGCGGGATTGGCGCTGATCTGGCTCGCTCATATCGGCCTTGATCGCGCGCTCGGCTACGGGCTCAAATATGCGAGCGGATTTGGCGATACGCATCTGGGCGTGATCGGCCGGGCAGACGACACGACGATCGCGCCGCATTGAGAGGCGGTCGGTACCGAATAGGACTTGCTCGCGACGGGGCGCGCGGCCGATGTATCGCCGGAGCCGCGGCGGGTGGGTGTCCCGACGGCGGCTGGTCAGACAGCAGAGGCGTGTTGCGATGTTCGAGTTTCCGGTTCTGGTCGGCGACATCGGCGGCACGAACGCCCGGTTCGGCCTCATCGAGAAGACCGGCGATCAGCCCCGCCTCCTCGCGCACGAGGCCACCGCCGACCATCCCGATCCGTCGAGCGCCATCAAGGCGTCGCTCGCGAAGGGGGGCGGCCAGGCGCCGCGGTCGGCCATCCTAGCGATTGCCGGACGGGTCGACGGGCCGGAGATCCAGCTGACGAACGCGCATTGGAAGATCGCGGGACAGCGCATCGCCGAGGATTTCGGTCTCTCTTCCGCGGTGGTCGTCAACGATTACGTGCCGGTGGCGGCCGGCGCCGCCGATATCGAGCCGCACGACCTCACGCCGGTCGGACCCTGTCCGCCCGTGCCCGGCGGCGCCCGGGTGGTGCTGGGCCCCGGGACCGGCTTCGGCGCGGCGGCGCTGGTGCCCTACGC
This sequence comes from Methylobacterium sp. P1-11, assembly GCF_008329595.1. Classification (NCBI taxonomy): domain Bacteria; kingdom Pseudomonadati; phylum Pseudomonadota; class Alphaproteobacteria; order Hyphomicrobiales; family Methylobacteriaceae; genus Methylobacterium; species Methylobacterium sp. P1-11. The sequence goes on along the minus strand of NZ_NPKS01000049.1, from coordinate 16,965 downwards.
GGCGCATCTCGCCATCGTGTCCACCGAGGTGGGCCACACCGATATCGGTCCGGCCGACGCCTTCGAGGAGAAGATCTGGCACGCGCTGGAGCGGGTCGAGGACCGCATCACCGTGGAAACGGTGCTGTCGGGACCGGGCCTGTCGCGGCTGCACGCGGCCGTGGCGCATGTCCGGACCGGGCAGCCGCACGAGAAGATCGAGCCGGCCGCGGTCACCGAGGCGGGGCTCAGGGCCACCGATCCGCACGCGGCCGAGACGCTCGAGCTGTTCGGCCGGGTGCTCGGCCGAGTCTGCGGCGATCTCGCGCTGACCTTCCTGGCGACGAGCGGCGTCTATATCGGCGGCGGCATTGCGCCCCGGATCCTCAAGGTGCTCGAGGAAAGCGGCTTCCGGGCCGCTTTCGAGAAGAAGGCGCCCTTCGCCGCCATGATGCGCAAGATCCCGACCAGCGTGATCACCGTCCATGATCCCGCCTTCCGGGGTCTGGCGGCGCTGGCGAACGAGGGCGCGAAGTTCGTCTACCACGGACAGGTGTGGCGGAAGGCGGCGTGACGGCCCGAGCCGTCATCGCGCGCAGCGAAGCAATCCAGGGCCGCGCGACATCGGCGAGCGGAGCGAGGGCTGCATCGCCCGCTCCGCCCGCATGGATGACGGCGCTCAGGCCGCCGCCAGGGGCTTCGACACCTCTTCCAGGGACTTGCCCTCCGCGGCCGTGCCCCAGATCCCGCCGACGATCGCCGCGATGAGCATCAGCGCCGCGCCGATGCCGTAGCCGAACAGCACCCAGTCGCGGGAGCCGGTCTCGACCAGGCTGCCGAACAGGAGCGGGCCCGAGACGCCGCCGATGCCGGTGCCGACCGCGTAGAAGGCCGCGATGGCCAGCGCCCGGATCTCCAGCGGGAAGGTCTCCGAGACCGTGAGATAGGCCGAACTCGCCGCCGCCGAGGCGAAGAAGAACACCACCATCCAGGCCCCGGTCTGGCCGACCGGCCCGAGCACGTCGAGGCGGAACAGCAGGCCCACGCCGGCCAGCAGCAGTGCCGAGATGCCGTAGGTGAAGGCGATCATCTTGCGCCGGCCGATCGTGTCGAACAGCCGCCCGAGCAGCAGCGGGCCGAGGAACGAGCCGAGCGCGAAAGGCAGCAGGTACCAGCCGACATGGTTGCCGGGCACGTCGTAGAAGCGCTCCAGCACCAGCGCGTAGGTGAAGAACAGGGCGTTGTAGAAGAAGGCCTGCGCGATCATCAGCGCGAGGCCGACCATCGTCGCCTTACGGCTCGTCACGAACAGCGCCTTGAACACTTCGGAGAGCGGGGTGTGGTCGCGGGTGCGGACCTTCATGCGCTTGCTCTCGTCCACCGGCGGCAGGGTCACGCCCTCGTCGGTGAAGCGCTTCTCGATGCCGGTGACGACCCGGTCGGCTTCCGCCGCGTAGCCGTGGGTCGCGAGCCAGCGCGGGCTCTCGGGGATCCAGGTGCGCAGCAGCAGGATCACGAGGCCGATCGCGCCGCCGGTGAAGAAGGCGACGCGCCAGCCCCAGGCCGGGTCGATCACCTCGGGCTTCAGCAGCACGATCGACATGAACGAGCCGAGGGCCGCGCCGATCCAGAACGAGCCGTTGATGACGAGGTTGGTCCAGCCGCGGACCCTGGCCGGGACCAGTTCCTGGATGGTCGAGTTGATCGCCGTGTACTCGCCGCCGATCCCCGCGCCCGTGAGGAAGCGGCAGACGCAGAAGCTCCAGATGTTCCACGACAGGCCGGTGGCCGCGGTGGCGACGAGGTAGAGGGCGAGCGTGATGAAGAACAGCTTCTTGCGGCCGATCCGGTCCGTGAGCCAGCCGAACCCGATGGCGCCGGTGACGGCGCCCACGAGGTAGCAGGAGGCCGCCAGCCCCACATCGAGCTCGGAGAAGGACATCGGCGGCTGGCGCAGCGCCCCCACCAGCGAGCCGGCGAGCGTGACTTCGAGCCCGTCGAGCACCCAGGTGATGCCGAGCGCCACGATCACGAGGACATGGAAGCGGCCCCAAGGCAGCCGGTCCAGACGCGCGGCGATGTCGGTGTCGATCACGCGGCCGATCTCCGCGCGTTCCGGCGTCCCGGATCCCCCCTCGACCTTGCTCGCCATGCCCGCATGTCCTCCCGATTCAAGCGTTTACCGTGCCTGGACAGCGCACATTTACCGCGACTGTAGGCAGGTGTTGGGAACCGGTTGGAAATCGATTCGGTTCGATTTCGTCTTCACGCGCGCAGCGCAGAACGGGGAGGTCCACGCGGTGCCCTTCCCATGCCCTCCTGTCCCGCCCGTTCCCGCCGGTCCTGGCCCCGGTTCGCTCTTCTGGCCGCCATGACGCTGGTCGGGCTCGCCACCGTCCCGACCGAGGGGGCGGACCGGCATCTCGAACGTCCCAAACCCCGCATCGCGCTCCAGGCGGCCGAGCGCTGGCGCCTGCGGCCGACGGAACCCGCGGTGGTGACGATGACCGGCAGCATCCGCCAGCGGCCCGAGACCGCGATCCCCGAGGAGCGCCGCAACGTCCGTCTGGTCTACCCGGCCTTGATCGAGGCACGCTGACCCGTCTGAACCCGACCCATCTCGACGATCCGGATCCCATCGGGCACAGCGCCTGCTTCGTCCGTGTCTGGACGAGTTCATCGGGACGGTGCGGAGGACGTGGATGGCGGAGGCAATCGCCCTGGTCGGGTGCAAGGGGCCGGATCAGGAGGCGGAGTATCTGCGGATCCTGTCGGCGGCCATGCCCGAGGAACAGGTCATCCCGTTCCGGGTGATGGACGATGCGGCCCGGGCGGCGGCGCGCGTCGCCGTCGTGGCCAATCCCGACCCGGCCGAGGTCGCGGCGCTGCCGGGGCTCGTCTGGGTGCAGAGCCTCTGGGCCGGGGTCGAGAAGCTCGTCGGCGCCTTCGACCGGCCGCTGCCGATCGTCCGCCTGGTCGACCGGGAGATGGCCCGCACCATGGCCGAGGCCGTGCTGGCCTGGACCTATTATCTCCAGCGCGACATGCCGGCCTATGCCCGCCAGCAGCGGGATCGGGTCTGGCGCCCCCAGGCCTATCGCAAGCCGTCCGACATGATTGTGGGCCTGCTCGGGCTCGGGGCCCTCGGGGCAGCGGCGGCCGACCGGCTCACCGGGGCGGGTTTCCGCGTCGTCGGCTGGAGCCGCAGCCCGAAGGTCCTGCCTGGAATCGACGCGGTCGCCGGAGCGGACACGCTGCCGGCGATGCTCGGCCGGTGCGACATCCTCGTCTGCCTCGTGCCGCTGACGCCGGAGACGCGGGGGCTGGTGAATGCCGAAACGCTCGCGGCCCTGAAGCCGGGCGCTGCGCTGATCAATTTCGCACGTGGGCCCATCGTCGTGACCGCCGACCTGATCGCCGCCCTCGATTCCGGACACCTCACGCACGCGGTGCTCGACGTCTTCGAGGTCGAGCCCCTGCCGGGGGATTCCCCGCTGTGGTCCCATCCCGGCGTGACGGTGCTGCCGCACATCTCGGGGCCGACCGACATGGATTCGGCGGCCGCCACGGTGGCGGAGAACCTGCGGGCCTTTCGGCGCACCGGTCAGGTGCCGGACGGGGTCGACGCGGCGCGGGGGTATTAGGGCGCCCGCCCCCGCCGCTTCGCCGCGTCATCCCGGGACCGCGCAGCGGCGCCCTGGAATGACGGCGCAGAAAAATGGCCGCGCCCCTCACAGCTTCGGGAATGTCGCCGCGAGGTGGTCGATCAGCACGCGGACGGCGGGCGGCAGCCCGCGCCGCGTCGTGAAGACGATGTGCACGATCCCGGGCTGGCCCTGCCATTCCGGATAGACGGGAACGAGCCGACCGGTGGCGACGGCGTCGGTGCAGGCATGGTCGGGCAGGAACGCGACGCCTAGGCCATCGGCCGCCGCGTCGCAAAGCGCGGCGAAGTCGCTGCAGGTCAGGCGCGGCTCGTGGCGCAGGGTGAAGACGGTGCCATCAGGGTGCTCGAGCCGCCATTCCACCTCGCCCGGATCGTCGCGGGTGCCGAGGGTCGGGACCGCGCCGAGCGCGGCGATTTCGGGAGTGAGGCCGCGCGCGACCTGCGGCGCGGCGACCAGAATCCAGCGCGAGGATCCGAGCGTGCGCATGGTCAGCGACGCATCGCTTGTCAGGTCGCGCCGGACCCGCAGCGCCACGTCGATCCGCTCCTCGATCAGGTCGACGGGACGATCGGTCACCACCAGCTGCAGCCTCACCTTCGGGTAGCGGGCGAGGAATCCGCGGGTGCGCGCGGCGACGATGTCGGTGAGGCCCGTCGGGCAGCTCATGCGGATCCGCCCGTGCGGCTCGGTCTGCGCCTCCGCGACCAGCGCCTCGGCCCGCTCCGCCTCCAGCATCATCGCCCGGCAGCGCTCGTAGAAGCCCTGGCCGACCTCCGTCACGCGGAAGCGGCGGCTCGACCGCTCGATCAGGCGGGCGCCCAGGCGCGCCTCCAGGGCCGCGATGCGGCGGCTGAGCTTCGATTTCGGCTGGTGCAGCGCCCGGCCCGCCGCGGCGAATCCGCCGTGCGCCACGACCTCGGCAAAGTAGACGTAGTCGTTGAGATCGGCGCGTCCCATCGTTCCTCCAGAAGAACGCTGAGTGCCACATTTGCCGACTACCCGCATCATCGTCCCGGCAGCATCTCTCCGACCGGCGGCGCCTGCAGTGCCGATCGACGGAGAACGACGATGACCGGCAGGTTTCAGGACAAGGTTGTGGTGGTGACGGGCGGGTCCAGCGGCATCGGCCTCGCTGCCGCCCAGGCCTTCGCCGGCGAGGGGGCCTCGGTTTTCATCACGGGCCGCCGTCAGGAAGCGCTCGACGCGGCGGTGAAGCAGATCGGCGGCCGGATCACCGGCGTGCGCGGCGACATGGCGAACCTCGCCGACATCGACCGCCTCTACGATGCGGTCCAGCAGAAACACGCGCAGATCGACGTGATCTTCGCCAATGCCGGCGGCGGCTCCTTCGCGCCGCTCGGCGCGATCACCGAGGCGCATTACCAGAGCATCTTCGACACCAACGTGAAGGGCGTTCTCTTCACCGTCCAGAAGGCGTTGCCGCTCCTGCGGGACGGGGCCGCGATCGTGCTCACCGGATCGACGACCGGCAGTTCGGGCACACCGGCCTTCAGCGTCTACTCGGCCACCAAGGCGGCGGTGCGCAACTTCGCCCGGAGCTGGATCCTCGACCTGAAGGACCGGCGCATCCGGGTGAACACGGTCAGCCCGGGCGTCACTGAGACCGCCGGCCTCGACGAGCTCTTCGGCGGCGGCGATCAGGCGGCGGCGACCAAGGATTACCTCGCCGGCCAGATCCCGGCCGGCCGCGTCGGCCGGCCCGAGGAAATCGCCCAGGCGGTGCTTTTCCTCGCTTCCGACGCGGCGAGCTTCGTCAACGGAATCGAGCTGTTCGCCGATGGCGGGCAGGTTCAGATCTGAGGATCCGCGCCGGCCGGGACGCGACACCCGGTCCCGGCTGCCGGGATGAACCCTGGCCGTATCCGGCAGTTTATGGCCCGGCCCTCGATCCCCGCATGTCCGCGGGCGGGCGTCGGGAAGGACGATCAGGGTTCATGGGTTGGCCGCGCCGCATCCTGATCACCGCCGGATCCGTGGTCGTCGCGGCCAGCGTGGCGCTGAGCCTCGGTCGCTTCAGCTACGCGCCGATGCCCGACCGGGCGGAGCTGCTCAACCCGGACCGCTACCCGATCCAGACCGCCTTCGACGTCCTGGGTCGCCGCGTCTCGCGTGCGGAGGCGGACCGGCTGAACGGCACCGAGGCCGGGCGAAGGGAGATCGCGCCGGCCAGCGGCGCCGTGGCGATCGATCCCGCCATGGTCGAGCGCGGGCGGCAGGCCTTCTACCAGGAGACGTTCGGCAACGAGGTCTTCCTGACCGACGTGATGGGAATGCTCGACGGGGGGCTCACACCCACCGCGGTCGCCCTGGCGGTGGCCAAGCTCGGCGGGCAGGGCACCGCCAACCTGCAGGTCGCCATGGCCAAGGACGTGCGCGTCGGCGACCGGCTCTACCGGACAGGCGAGCTGGTCCCCACCGGGCTCGACGTGCCGAAGGGCGGCGCCTTCATCATCGGGATCAAGACCTTCTCTGACCGCGGCCACCTGCGCATGGGGATCACCTGCGCCCTCTGCCACGCCGCGGTCGATCCCGGCACCGGCAAGGTCGTGGAGGGCGCGCCGAACACCGACCTCAATGCCGGTCTGCTGCTGGCGCTCGCGAAGAACGCCTCGGCCTACTTCATGCACGCCAGCGTGCCGGAGGCCGATGCCAGGACCGCGGCCGACCCGCAGCATACCGGCTCGACCACCACGGGGCCGGCACTGCCGGATTCGGCGGCCGTCGAGGCGGCCACCAAGGTCCAGGTGGCGAGCTGGCCCCCGGGCAGCTTCGATTCCTCCGCCGACCGGGTCACCAACCCGACCTCGATCCCGTCGAGCTTCTCCGCCCACGGCGAGCCCTACAGCTGGAGCGGGCGCGAGGCGATCGGGCCGTTCGCGGGCCTGTCCTCGCTCAACAACAACGTCCACGCGGCCAATTCCGACACGACGCAGCTCGCCGCCGCCGCGCCCTGGCTGTTCGGCATGGATCCGGAGACGTATCTCGGTATCGTCCTGCGCGGATCGGCGACGGAGGCGTTCCGCTACCGGCCGGATGGCGGCCTGAGCCCGTCCGCGGTGCTGCGCAGCGTGGACCCGACGCCGGCCTCGCCGGGCCTGAACAGCTACGCGGTGCTGCCGACCTATCCGGCGACCAATTACGTCACCGACAACGGCCTGTTCACCTCGGTGCCCGGAGAGCCGGTCGACCACGCCAACAACGCCATGTCGGCCTTCCAGAATGTGCTGCACCCGCCCGCCGCAGGGCAGGATCCCGACGCGGTGCGCGCCGGCCGCGCGGTGTTCGCGAAGGCCGGCTGCGGGACCTGCCATTCCGGGCCGGCACTCACCAACCACCGGGTCATCCCGGAGGCCGAGATCGGCACCGAGCCGACCCGGGCCCGGGCGGGTAAAAAGATGGAGGCGCGCCTGTCGCCGCCCGCGACCTTCGCCACCGACACGCCGTTCCCGGTCCCGGCCGATCCGGTGATCGTCCCGGTGCCGCTCGCGGGCGACATGCTCGCCGAGGTCCGGCTCGCCTGGGGGCAGGGCGGCACGGAGGGCGGCTACAAGGTTCCGAACCTCGTCGGCCTCGCCTGGACGGCGCCCTACCTGCACGATTCCGGCGTCGCGGTCGGGCCCGATGCGGGCGCGCAGCTCGGCATCCCCGGCACGCTCGACCGGGGCATCGCGCCCGATCCGGCCAACAGCCTGCGCGCCCTGGTGGACCGCGACCTGCGGGCGATGGTGGTCGCCGCCAATGCGACCTCGGATACGGCGCGCACCGCCCGCGTTACCGGCAAGGGGCACGCCTTCTGGGCGGATGCCGGCTCGGGTATCTCGCGCGAGGAGCAGACGGCGCTGATCGCCTACCTGCTCGCGGTCGATCGCCTGACGGAGCCGGCCGCGACGCCCTGACCCCGCCACGCGCGTTCAGGATCCATCATGACGCAGAACAGCAATCCGGTCTGGTTCATCACCGGCTGCTCCACGGGCTTCGGCCGGGAGCTCGCCAAGCTTATCGTCGGGCGCGGCTGGCGGGCTGTCGTGACGGCCCGCGACCGCGCCACGGTCGCCGACCTCGCGCAGGGCGCCGATGACCGGGTTCTGGCCCTGTCCCTCGACGTCACCGAGGCCGATCAGATCGCCGAGGCCGTATGCGCCGCAAAGGACAGATTCGGGCGGATCGACGTGCTGGTGAACAATGCCGGCTACGGCTACCAATCCTCTATCGAAGAGGGCGAGGAGGACAAGATCCGCGCTCAGTTCGACGCCAACGTCTTCGGCCTGTTCGCGCTGACCCGCGCGGTGCTGCCGTTCATGCGGGCGCAGCGCGCCGGCCACATCCTCAACGTCACCTCGGTGGCGGGCTTCGTCGGCTTCCCGGCTTCGGGCTACTACGCGGCGACCAAGCACGCTGTCGAAGGGTTCTCGGACTCCCTCGCCGCGGAAGCCGGGCCGCTCGGGATCCGCGTGACCTGCATCGCACCGGGCCCGTTCCGCACCGACTGGGCCGGGCGCTCCCTGATCCAGACGCCGAACGCGATTCCCGACTACGCCGAGACCGCCGGCGCACGCCTGAAGGCCACGGCGGAGAAGAGCGGCACGCAAGCCGGCGATCCGGTCCGGGCCGGCGAGGCGATGATCCGGGTGACCGAGATGGAGAGCCCGCCCCGCCATCTCGTCCTCGGTGCCTGGGGCTACGAGGCGGTCACGACTCGTCTGAAGCAGCGCCTCGCTGAGATCGAGGCGTGGCGCGAGACCAGCCTGGGTGCCGATTACCCGGAGCCGTGAGGCTCAACGCCCCGCCGTCCTTGCTTCGCTCCGCTCGCACGGACGCGGTTCAGATGACCGCCTCGATCAGGCCGCGCCGCTTCGCCTCCTCGGCCTCGAGGTACCAGTTCGACGGCGCCTTCTCGAGCACCTCGTCGAGGGTCACGTCGGAGCCCTGGATCAGGTTGGCGAAGCCCTCGTTCTGGATCTCGATCGAGCACAGGATCTCGTTCAGCGTCGCCTTCACGGAGGCGATGCAGGTGGTGAGGGGCCCCTCGACATGGAGCTGCTTGTTCATCTTGCGCTCGTGGATCATCAGCCGCGTGCCACTGGTGAGGTAGCGGTTCGGCCGGGCGAAGAAGCTCATGAAGGTCGTGCCGGCCGAGTAGATCGCCGCCTTGCCGAGAAAGACGAACCGCCGCTTCGGATCCATCGCGCTGTTGAAGCGGATGTCCTCGCCCATCATCCGGGCCACCTCCGGATCGCCGCCCAGCGTCGTCAGCTCGACGACGACGATCTCGCGATCCCCCGCCGCGCCGAGCTGACGGCGGAAGTCCTTGTACATGTCGTAGTCGACCGGGCCGGAGAGCAGCACCGCGGGGGCCCGGAAGGCGGTGGGGCCGAGGGGAGTCGTGTCCATGGTTCTCCTGGCCGAATGACCGGCGGTCAGCGCGCCGGGTCGGGGGCACCCTCGCCCTTGCCCACGAAGGGGATGCCCTCGATCGGGCATTCCTCCGTGCCGACGCTCTGACGGGTAATGGCCCGGACGGCGTCGCGGGTTCCGTCGGGATCCTCGATCCAGCGCCGGTAGAAGTCGTAGGGGCATTCCGACATCCCCTGCCGATTCTCCTTCGAGTTGATCATGCCCGTGTAGCCGCGGTGCAGGAGCTTGAAGAGGTGGTTCTCCGACTGGCCGTGGGCGCGGAAATCGCGGATCAGGAACTTCGACAGGGCGGCGTACTGAATGCCCATCTCCTCCTCGCCGCACTCGCCGAGCGTGCGGCCGTCGAAGCCGATGATCGCCGAGTGGCCGAAATACGTGTAGACGCCGTCGAAGCCCGCCGCGTTCGACACGGCCACGTAGACATTGTTGGCGAACGCCATCGCCTTCGAAATGACGACCTGCTGTTCTTTCGCCGGGTACATGTAGCCCTGACAGCGGATGATCAGCTCGGCGCCCCGCATGGCGCAGTCGCGCCAGATCTCGGGATAATTGCCGTCGTCGCAGATGATCAAGCTGATCTTCAGCCCCTTCGGCCCATCCGACACGTAGGTGCGGTCGCCCGGATACCAGCCCTCGATCGGCGTCCAGGGCATGATCTTGCGGTACTTCTGGACGATCTCGCCCTGGTCGTTCATGAGGATCAGGGTGTTGTAGGGGGCCTTGTGCGGGTGCTCCTCGTGGCGCTCGCCGGTGAGTGAGAACACGCCCCAGACCTTGGCCTCCCGGCAGGCCGCCGCGAACACCTCAGTCTCCGCGCCCGGGACCGTCGAGGCGGTCTCGTACATCTCGGCGGCGTCGTACATGATGCCGTGGGTCGAGTATTCGGGGAAGATCACGAGGTCGAGGCCGGGCAGGCCGGTCTTCATCCCGACGATCATCTTGCCGATCGCCTTGGCGTTCTCCAGCACCTCCGCGCGGGTGTGCAGGCGCGGCATCTTGTAGTTCACGACGGCGACGCCGACGCTGTCCTGGCTGGACGAGATGTCTCCGTGCATCATGGCGTGTTGTCCTCCTGACCGTGATCGTCCCTCGAATGCGCGCCTCAGTGGCTGATCATCCAGGGCCGCGCCTTCGGGAAGCTCTTGGCGGCGGCAGGCGCCGCGGTCGCTTTCTTGGGCGTGCAGCAGCCGCAGCCGGCCCCGTGACCGCCCGAGCGCCGGGGCGCGTGGCGGCTGCGCTCGTTCGTGGCGTGGGCGGCCTTCAGCCCCGCATCCATTCCGGAAATCCGCGGCGCGGTCAGGAAGGCCCGCTGGCTCGTCCCTCCGCAATCCGGGCAGGCATGCGGCTCGCGGAACTCCGCCATCGGCCGCATCACCGTGAACGGCCCGCAGGCCTCGCAGGCGTAGTCGTAGACGGGCATGGGGTGCCTCAGAGGAGGAGCCGAATTGCGGTGTTGTCAGGTGAAGCGCGGGCCCCCTCTCCCGTGCGGGAGAGGGGGCAGGTCGCGTCCGGTGAGACCGAGGTGCCCACCGGACGACCGGAGGGTCACAGATCCGGCGAGAGCGGCATCTGGATCGAGCCGTCGAGGAACTTGGTCGGACCGTCGGCGCCGGGGTTAATGTCGAACTCGAAGATCTTGGTCGGGATCCAGAGCGTGGCGCAGGCATTCGGGATGTCGACGACGCCCGAGATGTGGCCCTGGACCGGCGCCGTGCCGAGGATCGAGTAGGCCTGCGCGCCCGAGTAGCCGAACTTCTTCAGGTACTCGATCGCGTTCAGGCAGGCCTGCCGGTAGGCGATGTGGACGTCGAGGTAGTGCTGGCCGCCGCTCTCGTCGACCGAGATGCCCTCGAAGATCAGGTGGTCGTCGTATTTCGGCGTGATCGGCGACGGCTTGAAGATCGGGTTCTTGATCCCGTACTTGGCCATGCCATCCTTGATCAGCTCGACCTTGAGATGCACCCAACCGGCCATCTCGATGGCGCCGCAGAAGGTGATCTCGCCGTCGCCCTGGCTGAAATGCAGGTCGCCCATCGAGAGGCCGGCGCCGGGCACGTAGACCGGGAAGTAGATCTTCGAGCCGCGCGACAGATCCTTGATGTCGCAATTGCCGCCGTGCTCGCGGGGCGGGACCGTGCGGGCACCCGTGGCGGCGGCCGCGTCCTTCGCGTCGCCCTTCAGGCGGCCCATATGGGCCGTCGGCCCGAAGGGGAGTGTGGCCAGTGCCGGCACGCGCTCCGGATCGGTGTCGTAGAGCGCCTTCTCGCGGGTGTTCCAGGTCTCCAGCATCTTCGGATCGGGCAGGCAGCCGATCAGGCCGGGATGGATCAGGCCGGGGAAGCGCACGCCCGGGACGTGGCGGGACTTGGTGAACATACCCTCGAAGTCCCAGATCGACTTCTGGGCCTGCGGGAAGTGCTCGGTGAGGAAGCCGCCGCCGTTCTTCTTCGAGAAGAAGCCGTTGAAGCCCCACTGGCTCTCGGGCTTGGCGCCGATGTCGAGGAGGTCGACCACCAGCAGGTCGCCGGGCTCGGCGCCCTCGACGCCGATGGGACCCGAGAGAAAGTGCACGATCGACAGGTCGATGTCGCGCACGTCGTCGGCGGAATCGTTGTTCTTGATGAAGCCGCCGGTCCAGTCGTAGGTCTCGACGATGAAGTCCGCGCCCGGCTTCACGTAGGCGACCATCGGGATGTCGGGGTGCCAGCGGTTGTGCACCATGTCGTTGTCGTAGGCCGATTGCGTGAGATCGACCTTGATCAGCGTCTCGGGCATCTCGTGTCTCCAGCTCCCTGACTTATCCGGGGCAGGCCCCGTCCGCGCGCCGCTGCGCGTTTCTCACCCGCTCGCGAGCAGCTCTTTCAGCGCGTCGTCGAGGACCTTGATGTCGTCCGGGCTCGTGCCGGGCCCGCCCGCGAAGTGGCCCCACCACGTGTCGATCACGCGCAGCTCCGCGTTCGGCATGGCGGCCGCCTCGATGGCGTTGTCCTCGGGCGGGAAATACAGGTCGGTCGAGGCCGGCATCAGGATCGCCCTGGCGCGGATGGCGCCGAGCGCGGCCTTGAAGTCGCCCTTGAAGGTGTCGTTGGCGCTGATGTCGCCGTGCTGCCACGTCCACAGCATGGCGAGCAGGTTGTTGGCGTCGCGTTCGTAGAACAGGCCTTCCCAGAACCCGATCAGGAAGTCTTCCAGCGAGGCGTAGCCCATATGGGTGATGTCGGCCTCGAGCCGGTAGAAGGTCTGCGACAGGCCCCAGCCGGCGTAGACCCGGCCGAAGGCGCGCAGGCCCCGCGTCGGCGGGCTCGTGTACCAGCCCTCGGCCCAGGCGGCGTCGGCCTGGAGCGCCGCCTTGGCGCCCTCCAGGAAGACGTAATTGTGCCGGGAGCACTTGGCCGAGCCCTGAAACGGCAGGATCCTCGGCACCATGTCGGGGTACATCGACGCCCAGTGGTAGGTCTGGAGCGCGCCCATCGACCAGCCGGTGACCAAGACCAGTTTCTCGATGCCGAAATGCTCGGTGACGAGGCGGTGCTGGGCGCGGACGTTGTCGTAGGCGGTGACGTTGGGGAAGCGCGGCCCGTTCCAGGGCGCGGGCGTGTTGCTCGGCGAGGACGAGAGCCCGTTGCCGAACATGTTCGGGATGATGATGAAGTACTTGTCCGGGTCGAGCGCCTTGCCGGGGCCGATCAGCCATTCGTTCTCGGTGTGCTGGCCCGAGTACCAGGTCGGGTAGACGATGGCGTTGTCCTTGGCGGGGCTCAGCGTACCGAAGGTCTTGAAGGCGAGCTTGGCCGCGCGCAGCGTCTTGCCGCACTGGAGCACGAAGTCGCCGAGCTCGAAGATCTCGTGATCGGCCATGCTGTGCCCCTAGACCGACAGGAACCGGGCGACGGCGGCCTCGTCGATCCCGTCGCGCGGGGCCTCGTGGACGATGGCGCCGTTCTCCAGCACGATCACCCGGTCGGCGACGTCGAGGGCGAAGCTCAGGACCTGCTCGGACACGACGATGGAGAGGCCGCGCTGGTCGCGGATCGCCTTCAGGGTCCGGCCCATCTCGCGGATGATCGAGGGCTGGATGCCCTCGGTGGGCTCGTCGAGGAGCAGCACCTTCGGGCGGCTCGCGAGCGCCCGGGCGATGGCAAGCTGCTGCTGCTGCCCGCCCGAGAGGTTGCCGCCGCGCCTTCCCTTCATCTCCAGCAGGACCGGAAACATGTCGTAGAGGTCCTGCGGCACCTTGCGGGTGCCGGTGACCGTCAGGCCGGTCTCGATGTTCTCCTGGACCGTCATGGTCGAGAAGATCATGCGGCCCTGCGGGACGTAGGCGAGGCCCTTGGCGACCCGGGCGTGACTCTTGAGGGCACCGACATCCGCCCCCTCGACCCGGATCGACCCGGCTTTGACGGGAACGAGCCCCATCAGGGTCTTCATCAGGGTGGTCTTGCCCATGCCGTTGCGGCCCATCACGGCGACGATCTCGCCGGGGGCCACCGAGAAGGTGAGCCCGTGCAGGACCTCGCTCTGGCCGTAGGCGGCGTGCAGGTCCTCCACGGCGAGCGCCGGCGTCGCGGATGGGACCGCGGCGAGCGGGGGCGCCTGGACCAGGGGCGGATGCGCGGTCTGGAGCGACGCCATCGTCAATGTCCCAAATACACTTCGATGACCTTCGGGTCGTTCTTGACCCGCTCCATCGACCCTTCGGAGAGCACCTTGCCCTGGTGCAGGACCGTCACCCGGTGGGCGATGTCCTCGACGAACTTCATGTCGTGCTCGATCACCAGCACCGAGCGGCCCTTGATGATCTGGTTGAGGAGCTCCGCGGTCTTGATCCGCTCGCCGACGCTCATCCCGGCCACCGGCTCGTCGAGCATCAGGAGTTCCGGGTCCTGGATCAGCAGCATGCCGATCTCCAGCCACTGCTTCTGGCCGTGGCTCAGGAACTCGGCCCGCTCCTTCAGCTGGTCCTTCAGGAAGATCGTCTCGGCGATGGCGTGGATGCGGTCGCGGACCTCCGCATCCCGCTTGAACGTGAGGGCGCCGAAGACCGAGCGGCCGCGGGGAAACGAGATCTCCAGATTCTCGAACACCGTCAGGTCGTCGTAGATCGACGGCGTCTGGAACTTGCGGCCGACGCCGGCCTGCACGATGGCGCTCTCGGAGAGCTTGGTCAGCTCCTGGCCTTTGTACTTGATCGAGCCGGCGCTGGCCTTGGTGCGCCCGCAGATCAGGTCGAGCACGGTGGTCTTGCCGGCGCCGTTCGGGCCGATGATCACCCGGATCTCGTCCGGATCGACGTAGAACGACACGTCGTTCACCGCCTTGAACCCGTCGAACGAGACCGTGAGCGCCTCGACGGCCAGGAGGTAGTCGGGCGGCGCGGCCTCGGCGCCGACCACGGGGGAGGAGAGGATCGCGGCGTTCATGGACGGACTCACTCGGCCGGGGCGCCGTGGGGCGGGGCGATGGCGGGTTCGGGCGCCCGCAGGCTCTTGGCGCGGCGGGTGAGGCGGGGCTCGATGTGCTCCCGCCAGATCCCGGCGAGGCCGTTCGGGAAGGCCAGGACGACCGCGATGAACAGGGCGCCGAGGCCGAACAGCCAGAGGTCGGGGAAGCTCTCGGAGAAGCTGGTCTTGGCCCAGTTGACCAAGAGCGTGCCCCAGACGGCGCCGAACAGGGACAGGCGCCCGCCGACCGCGGCGTAGATCACCATCTCGATCGAGGGGACGATGCCCACGAAGGAGGGCGACATGAACCCGACCTGCAGGGTGAACATCGCGCCGCCGATCGCCGCCAGTCCGGCAGCGAAGCAGAAGGCGAAGACCTTGAACCCCGCCACCGAGTAGCCGGAGAAGCGGACCCGGTCCTCCTTGTCGCGCATGGCGACGAGGATGCGGCCGAGCTTCGACTTCTTCACGTACTGCGCCGCCAGGATGCAGGCGATCAGCAGGCCGCCGTTGACGAAGTACAGGATGACCTTCGCGTGGTCGGTGCGGATGTCCCAGCCGTGGAGGGTGCGCAGGTCGGTGATGCCGTTGATGCCGCCGGTGTAGCCCTGCTGGCCGACGATCAGGATGGTCAGGATCGCGGCGATCGCCTGGGTGATGATCGCGAAGTAGGTGCCGCCGACCCGGCGCTTGAACATCGCGAAGGAGATCAGCATCGCGAACAGGACCGGGACGGCGACCGCCAGGATCAGCGTCAACGGCAGGCTCTTGAACGGCTGCCAGAACCAGGGGAGGGCGGTGATCTGGTTCCAGTCCATGAAGTCCGGGATGCCGGGCGTGGACTGGATCTTGGTGTTCTCGATGCTCGAAGCCTCCAGCTTCAAGTACATCGCCATGCAGTAGCCGCCCAATCCGAAAAAAACGCCCTGTCCGAGGGACAGGATGCCCGCGTAGCCCCAGCAGATCACCAGCCCGAGGGCGACGAACGCGTAGGTGAGGTACTTGCCGACGAGGTTGAGGCGGAATCCGTCGAGCATCAGCGGCAGGACGACCAGGATCACCCCGGCGAGGAGGAAGAGGCTCAGCCACTCCACCGGCTTCATGAACGGGTTGTCGTTGACGGTGACGGATTTGGTGAGGGTCTGGACCGGGTTCGTCATCGGGAGAAAATCCTCAGCGCCGGACCTTGAGGGTGAAGAGGCCCTGGGGCCTCAGCATCAGGATGCCGACCACCGCGAGCAGGGTGATCACCTTGGCCATCGAGCCGGAGAGGAAGAATTCCAGGGTCGACTGGGTCTGGGAGATCGAGAAGGCCGACGCGATGGTGCCCAAGAGGCTCGCGGCGCCGCCGAACACGACGATCAGGAACGTGTCGACGATATAGAGCTGGCCCGAGGTCGGTCCGGTCGAGCCGATCATCGTGAAGGCCGAGCCGGCGATCCCGGCGATGCCGCAGCCGAGGCCGAACGTGTAGCGGTCGACCTTCTCGGTATCGATGCCCACCGCCCCCGCCATGGCGCGGTTCGACATCACGGCGCGGACCTGCTGGCCGAAGCGCGAGCGGAAGATCAGCAGCGCGACGCAGACCGTGATCAGGATCGTGACGGCCATGACGAACAGGCCGTTGATCGGGATCTCGATCGTGTCGGTGACCTGCACCGAGCCGATCAGCCAGGACGGAAGCTCGACGCCGACCTCACGGGCGCCGAAGATCGACCGGTAGGCCTGCTGGAGGATCAGCGACAGGCCCCAGGTGGCGAGCAGGGTGTCGAGCGGCCGCTTGTAGAGGAACCGGATCAGGCCCCATTCCACCAGCATTCCCAAGGCCCCGGAGGCGAGGAACGCCAGGCCCATCGCGATGAAGAAGTAGATCGGGAAGAGCGCCGGCAGGTAGGTCTGGAAGAAGGTCGAGCAGAGATAGGTGACGTAGGCGCCGAGGATCATGAACTCCCCGTGGGCCATGTTGATCACGCCCATCTGGCCGAAGATGATCGCGAGCCCGAGCGCCATCAGCAGGTAGACGGAGAACAGGATCAGGCCGGCAAAGCCCTGCATGGCGAAGATCGCGCCGAGGTCGCCGAGGGAATAGTCGCCGAGCATGATTTCGGTCTTCCGCTGCAGATCGGGGCGGAGGGCGAGTGTCCTCCGCGCGGATTGTTCGGTGCCGGTTCTGAAGTCCGCGACGCGCCCCCTCTCCCCTGCGGGAGTGGGTTGGGGTGAGGGGTGCGGTCTCTCCGGAAAGTTCTCGTCCCTCACCCTGTCCCTCTCCCGCACGGGAGAGGGAACCCGCGCTTGATCCGCCGAGCGGCGCGGATCGGTCTCTGGCCGGGGATTACTGATATCCCTTCGGGAACGGGTCGGGCTTGATCAGCTCGGGGCTGGTGTAGACGATCTCGAACTGGCCGTCGGTCTTGGCCTTGCCGACCCGGGTCTTCGACCAG